>VYFM01000676.1 GCA_009842375.1 Candidatus Poribacteria bacterium
GAACAGGTTACAATATTTATGTGTCTGGTCAATAGTAAGAATAGTGTTCCAGGATATCTTCTACTTTCAATAGTTGACGTTACAACGTAATAACACATTATCTGGTTGACGCTTGTAATGAAGTTTCTAATTTTCGTTTGAGAATTACACCCCATTGACCAACAACCCACAGGGACTTCCCGTCTTTAGCTCGGGTTATGACATACAGGTTATTGTCAATGTCAGTGTGTTCCTGTTCCCATGTTTCTCCGCCATCAGTTGAACGGATTATTGTTCCTTCATCTCCAATAGCGTAAATTATTTGTTCAGAAAGTGCAATAATTCCATTCAATGTTTTTGCATTTAATGACAATTGTGGTTGCCAAGTGAATCCACCATCCGTAGTTTTTAATATAATCCCATCTTCACCAACTGCCCAACCTTTTCTTTTTGATGCAAATGAAACTGCAAATAGGTCAGATAGGGTTGTAGATTCGTGGGACTTCCAATATTCACCACCGTTGATAGTTCTTTGGATTGCTCCACCTTGCCCGACAGCCCATCCAAGTGGAGCGAATTTCATATCAACACTTGTGAGTGTATCGTTGACTGTTGTACGTTGTAATGTCCATGTAGGACCGCCGTCCTTGTTATGAATGATGTCCCCGAATCTTCCAACCGCCCATCCTTCTGAGAACTTCCCAAAAACAACATCGTTCATTGAGAAGTTTCCTGGCGGATCACCTTCATAGAATGGAGGTCTTTCAGGTGTGTCACCTGCTGTCCATGTATTTCCATCTGTCGTATATAGGACAGTACCATCACGACGCATTGTCCAACCCCATTTTGGTTCAAGACTTGCGAAGTGAATTCCGATAAGACGTTGACTTGGTTGGATTCCAAGTTTTTCCCAAGTTTTACCGCCATCTTGAGTTTCCATTAATGTTCCATTATTAGTAGCAATCCAACCGATATTGTTGTTAAAAAATAGAACTTCTCGAAAGTCATTTCGGTCTTGTTCTCCGAGTTGGCGTTCCCATGTTTCCCCTCCATCTGTGGTGCGATATATACTCCCTGCACCTCCAACTGCCCATGCATGTTGAGTATCAAGAAAGAATACATTTGCAATTCCAGCAGCCCCTCTACCTCTAAACCGTCTTCTCGGTTCACGTGGTGGTGTAGGTTGTTGTCTCGATTGATCAGCCTGTTCAGCATTAGGTGGAATCGTCCCTTCAGGTGCAAGGCTGCCTGGTTGTTGCCGTTGCTGGCTTAGTTGCCGCTGCAACACATCAAATGGGGAGAATTCAGGTGATGCGGTTGATACTTCTTGATTGTCTGATTCATCGTTTTCTGTTTCTACAGGAGTTTGTTCTACTGGTTGTTGGAATGCAAGTGTACCATCTCCAGTATTTATGAAAATGGATTTCCAGTTTAATCCTTGATCTTTCGTAATATAAACGCCGCCACCACCAATACCCCATGCATCTGTATGTGAATTGAATGTAATATTGCGTAATCCGCGTGTATTCTGAAATGCAGCTCGCATTTTCCATGTTTCTCCACCATCATCTGTTAACAAAGAGTTACCATCCCCAAGTATTACCCAACCATTCTTCTCATCTTGAAAGTGTACTGCTATGCCTGCTTGATTGGTTTTCGTTTGTATTTTCCAGTAATTTCCACCATCTACAGTATGCAGAATGAAACCACCATCTCGTCGTTGTGGAGTAACCGCCCATCCTTTCAGATTATTGATAAAATGAAGGTCGGTTATGTTTGCATTTGTCGTTCCGGTTTTCTGAACTTTCCACGTTTTTCCTCCATCGTTAGTATGCACAATCTGCCCTATTGATGCACCAAGCCATCCTTCATCTGGACTGATGAACTGCATCATGCTCATACGAGGTAGGTTTTGACGTGTTGTTCTCACCATTGGTTTCCATGTTTCTCCTCCATCATTTGTTTTAAGAAGAATACCTGAACCAAGAATAAATCCATTAAGTCTGTCTATAAATTCAACTTCACGTAAATTTACATTGACTCCACTATGTTGTGGTTTCCATGTTTCTCCGCCATCAGTTGTACGAGCAATAACGCCACGAGAACCGACGGTCCACCCATTTTCTTCATCAACAAAATGTGTGTCTACGAAATTGGTTCTCCATGTCGCCTGACGGATTATATCCCAGTGATAAACGACTGGTACAACAGGTGCTTCCTCTTCTACAACTATAATAGTCGGTTCGTCAGCAACAGGCGGTAATTTCGTGGGTAACTTAACATTGTCAACTGTATAACGCATTGCAATTCCGCCTTTACCTACAGCGACAACGCCATCGGGTGAAAGTGCTAATCCGTAAAGGTCATTATCAGTTCCACTTTTTTGCTGTTCCCATTTTTTCCCACCGTTCACTGTTGTCAGCATGACCCCATTATCACCGACAATTAAACCGTGTTGTATATCAGCAAAATATATTTTATTTAGGTTTTCTTGTGTGCCACTGTGTTGGACATTCCAATCCTTTCCACCATTTTTTGTATGCAGTATTTCACCAAATTGTCCAACAATCCAACCTGTACTTTCATCAACGAAGTAGACAGCGTAGAGTTCATTGAAGGTATCTGTATCTTGCTTATTCCATGTTAGACCACCGTCATCGGTTGCGATACAAACCCCGGGCCATCCAATTGCCCACCCTCTTTTTTCATCAAGGAAATAGACACCTTTTAACATAATTGCGTGAAAATCACCGATTGGAATTTGTGGTAGCCAAGTATTTCCACCATTTATTGTGTGCATTATTGTGCCGACATCCCCAACAATCCATCCGACTTTTTCATTAACGAAATGCACAGCCCGAAGTGTAAATTGTGAAGAACCACGTTGTGGTTCCCATTTTGTGCCACCATCATTTGTATGGATAATTAGCCCACGGTCACCAACTGCCCAACCGTGTTTGTCGGTTGCGAAGAATATATTCCAAATTCCATCCCAGATTTCTGAATCCAATTCGTTCCAAGTTTGTCCGCCATCGTTGGTTGTCACCATCGTTCCACCTTTACCGACAGCGATGGCACGGTTAGCATCTGTAAACTGTACATTTTGCAGGTCATTTGCGGTTGTACCGCTAACCATCTCCCATGTTTTACCTGCGTCTTTGGTGTGCATAATAGTGCCTGACCAACCGATTGCCCATGCCTCATTTCGTGTGGTGAACTGGACACCAGTCAAATTATTTTCTATACCGCTCTCCATCAATTGCCAGTTATCTCCACCGTCTTCTGTGCGTGTAATGAATCCTATATCTGACACTGCAATACCGTAATTTCTATCAAAAAAGTGGATACAGTTAATAGTCTCTCGGACGTGTCCATTGATCAGTGGAATACGACTATCTTGTTTCTCCCAATTTACACCACCTGATGTGGTATGAAAAATCGATCCATCACTTCCAGCAATCCACCCTACATTATCACTGATGAAAAACACATGCTTGTTGTCATTAATTAATCTGTCGCGTTCACCTTCAAAGCGATTACTCTGTTCTTGCCATGATTCGCCACCGTTTGTCGTATGAAAAATCCTATCATAGGTGCCAACCGTCCATCCTCTGTGGTTATCAACGAAGTAGACGCCATTCAGCGGGAATTCACTTACAAATTGATATCGATTCCAAGATCTGCCACCGTTTTTTGTGTAAAGGACATCAGAATCTTCACCAACTACCCATCCTTGTTTCCCATTTGAAAAGAAGACATCTCGTAACATTGCAGAGGAACCACTTTTTTGCAAACTCCAGAATCTACCACCATCATCGGTTGTAGCAATAAGCCCATTATCTCCTACTGCCCATCCATCTTTTTCATTTGCAAAGTAGACAGCCTTGAAATCACCTGTTGTATTAACTTCCTGTTTCTGCCATGTTTTTCCACCATCCGCAGTATGGACTATCGTCCCACTAAGTCCAACAAGCCATCCTTTGTTAGCATTGACAAAGTGTAAATCCGTGAAATTCGTTTCCCAATCGGCTTTACGTACTGCTTCCATTTTGACACAACCGTTAATAAGGATCAAAATTCCAAGAATAAGGATGGCTGATAGGACTGTAATATTAGTTCTTATATTTTTTCCTGAATTTATGTGATTTATTAATTGCATTCTGATTTTTCCTCCGATTGTTAATCTAATATGTATTTTCACCAAACAGACCTGAACGAATCACTGCAATAATTAGTGCGATACTTACACAGAGTGCTATGAGACATATTTGTAGTAATACCGTTTTTCGTTCACCCAACCTTTGAACCGCATTTATACGACCAACCATTGCAAATACTGGGGAAAGTAACAACAGAAGGACACTTACAGATGGTACTTCCGCATAAAAATATCCGTTTATCCATACACCAACAAAAAGGAATGTAACCACAGGGGACACACTATTGGGTATAACCTGCGTCCTGAATTCACCAGTAAGTTGCACACGACGTTGTAGGACGATAGTAAGGATCCATATTGCTGCGAATAGTACTGCTATAATTCCAGCATGCAGTGCTATAACTATAGTTCCCGATAGGGCTGTAATTAACGTAGTTCCTCCTGAAATCCCCAAATACACGAACGGAACTGAAGCACCAGAGGGTAAGGCGGAAAAACTCTGCAGCACAATATTCCAAAAAATGTAAACCCCAACGGTGAGACAAATCCACCATATTACGGCTTCAATTGGTCCCCATGTATATCGGAAGTAGGAATCTAATAGTAAACGAGGTATAGCAATTGAATATATCAGTTGCGTAATAAGTCGTATCCATCGTGAAGAATCCCAATAAGTGCCGGTAAGAATTGCCAGAAGAGTGAAATAAACTAACCAGTGGATACTTTCTTTTGGTAGTAAGTTTGGTCTGCCTTCTAATGCGATATGTCCGATGATATATCCAATTCCAAGTGCAGCAGCAACCAACCATTGGAACTGTCGTCTTTGTTCATCTCTATTCAGTAAATATACAGAGGTGCCAAAAAGTGATCCACAGACTATTGCAGGCAGAAGCATACCAAAGAACATCTGATTGATAGTTAGCACTGATATGACTCCGCTCTATAGATTAAATGGATTCTCAGAAATGCTTATTTTTTTCCAGCTTCTATACTCACCGTAATCTGGATTTCGTCACTAATACCTTCCAAACCGAAGTCAACACCGTATTCGCTTCGTTTTATGTCAAAGGTTGTTAAGAATCCAATTATTTCTCCCGATTGCGGATTATTTGCTTGTCCTGTGATTTCAACATCAACAGTGATGGCTTTTTTGACACCGTGCAATTCAAAATCACCAGTAACTTCAAGTATATTCTCTTGTCCTTCCTTTTTACCGACCTGTGTGCTGGTGAATATGATTACAGGAAACTGTTTGGCATTGAAAAAATCTGGACTTCTGAGGTGTTGGTCGCGCTTTGCATTTGCAGTATCAACGCTTTCTGATTTCACGACCAATTCAACTTTGCTTTTAGATGTGTCGGATTCGTCCAGTGTGATATTTCCAGAGAATTCGTTGAATCGCCCGTAATTATAGGTGACTCCCATGTGTTTTGCTCGGAAAATGACTGATGAATGGACTGTATCAATATTGTAAGTTTTTGCTGCATCCTGTGA
>VYFM01000069.1 GCA_009842375.1 Candidatus Poribacteria bacterium
GAATATTTGATGAACACTCAAATTATACATCTTATGCACCTTAAAACATAAAAGTCTTTGTATTATTGGGTAATCAAAAGGGCTTTGTAAACCATAGATTACCATACAGGATGAAACACATCAATCAAAATCGTCAGATTAATACTTGACAGTGCTATTAAAATTGGTTACTATTAAACGAATAATACTTACAAATAGCATGTATGATAAAGTTAAGGTTTATGCTATTTTCAATGTGTATAAAATAATAATAGAAGACACTTATGAAGATATATCGTATTGCAATCTTAGGATGTAGAAGTCGTGGCACATCCGCAGCAAAAGCATACCATGCTCATCCACGCACAGAAATCGTAGCACTGTGTGATCTTGTCCAAGACAGATTAGAAGCACTTGGAAAAATCGTAAATGTCTCAACACATTTCACCGATTTAGATGAGATGATTCAGAAGACTTCACCAGATATTGTTGTCGTACCAACAGCTACGGAATTGCATCACCCGCTCTGTATGCGTGTGCTTGAACACGGTGTAAATATCGAAGTAGAAAAACCGCTTTGTATTGACTTAGTCCAAGCAGATGAGGTATTGTCAAAAGCAGAAGAAAAAAATGCGCAAGTCGTCGTGCACCATCAAAGACGCGTGAGTCCAACAATACAAGCAGTAGCGAAAGCTTATACTGAAGGAAAAATTGGTGAACTGCGATATATGTCCGCTTGTGGAAAAGGATATTATGCTGGCTACGGTTTAATGAATATTGGTACTCATGTCGTCAATAACATGCTGCGTTTTGGTGGTCATTGTAGGAGCGTAGTTACACAAGCTACCGCAGGGGGTCGTGAACTGATACCAGAGGATGTACTTCCTTCTCCTGCTGGTATGGGAACAATTGCTGGAGAATATACAACATCAACACTCCAATTTGATAACAATGTGACAGGAACACTAATTCAACAACGTTTTCCACATGTAAGTAGTGATGCCTATGTATTAGAACTCTACGGTAGTGAAGGTAGATTGTTCTGGTCAGAATTGAAAGGCTCGTGGTGGTTACCAACACCTCACTATATTCCTGATGGAAAAAATGACCGATGGGAGAAACTGACTCCTATTTACCCAGATCATTTTGATAAAGACAAAGGTGCAGATGCGGATGATTATTGTATGGTTGACGAATATGTTAATGCCTTGGACGAGAACCGAGAACATGAATGTAGCGGTGAAGAAGGGCGACATGTGATTGAGATTCTCATGGGTATTTTTGAGTCTGCAGTTTACGGAAGGCGTGTAGAACTTCCACAGCAAAATCGTGATCACCCTCTAATCCGATGGCGTAATGAAAACGGACTTGGACAACCTAAAGAGATGCCGCGTGATTATGGAAATTGGTTGTCTGAGGAAAACAAACGTTTATATGGTTCATAGTAATGACCAAAATCTTAAATATGGCAATAGGCTACTATTGTATATCACATCATAAGGTTTAATGTAATGCCAAATCCTACAACGAATGCTGACAATTTACCACCAATACCACTCACAGAAGAACAACGGTTTCTATTTGATACACGTGGATGGCTCTTGTTTCCAGGTGTGTTAAGTGAGGCTGATGCTAAAGAGATGCGTGAATTTTGCTATCAACTTCAACGTGATCGAGAATCCATACCTGAACACCACCGTTCATCCATAGGTGGTCCATTAGAAGCGTTGACCGACCATCCTGTAGTTCTCGGTTTTATGAATGAATTTTTGACTTCAGGATATGCCAATGATAATTGCTACGGATTCCGTTTTGAAGGAACTTTTCTCACAATCCGTGCTAATGGACACGATAACTTCCGACCACACGGTGGACGCGGCATGTTAAACTTTCCCGGTAATTCACATACGTATCACCTACACCACGATAGGGCACACAGTGGATTGACGCGTGTCGTTTGGGAACTCAATCCTGTTAAAGAACGTGGTGGTGGAACGATGTTCCTAACAGGAAGCCACAAAGGGGCATTCCCTGCACCAAAATCAACAGAGGACAGAAACTCACCACTTTGGGAGGATTATAGTTGTCCAGCAGGTTCAGTGTTAATATTCACTGAGGCAATAACACACACTGGCGCAAAATGGACTGATGAATCAGTTGACCGCGTTGCAATTTTCAATTGCTATAATACCGTTGGCAACAAATGGCACAGTTGGGAACCCCATCCAAAACACCTTGAAGAGATGTCATTCAAACGGCAAACACTCTTCCGCCCGGTTTATTGTCAAAACAATACACCGACTTTGGATGATGCGTAATCCATTAATTCTTCCATCAGATTGAATTAGTGCTCAGCAAAGAGTACAGAATAGGAAAAAAATGAAAATTACCAATGTCAAATCCTATGTTTCACCATCAGGTCATTTTTTTGTGAAAGTAGAAACCGATGCAGGAATGTACGGGATCGGTGAAGGAGGAATTAGACGACGTGCTCTCGCCTTAGCGGAAGTTGTTCGATCCTTTGAACCTATTCTTATTGGGGCAGATCCTTTCCAAATTGAACATCTATGGCAAGTTATGTTCCGTGGCGGATTCTTCCCTGGAGGAGTCGTCCAATCTGCTGCGGTCAGTGCCGTAGATATTGCTCTGTGGGACATCAAAGGAAAAGCACTTAATGTGCCTGTCTATGAACTTTTAGGGGGACGTACGAGAGATAAAGTCGTGTGTTATCCACATAATGGTGGTGGAAATTTAGACGCGCTTGTTGAAAGCTGCAAACAAACCTATGAAGCAGGTTGGAAATTCGTCAGATGGGGTTTAGCCGATAGAACAGGAACAGGAACGTTTGAACCACGACGCGCTGTCCAATTCGGACTGGAAGAGGTAAAAGCTGTGCGTGAAGCATTAGGAGATGATATTAATATCCTCGTTGATGTCCATACACGTCTTGATCCCGCTGATAGTATAGATTTCTGTACAAAAGTTGAAGAATACAATCCATTCTTTATTGAAGATCCATTGCGGAGTGAAAATCCTGCAAGCCTCAGAAGATTACGACAACAAACTTCTGTCCCTATAGCTGTCGGTGAACAATTTGATAGTAAGTGGAGTTTCAGAGAGGTAATTGAGGAGGACTTGATAGATTACTGTCGCGTTGACTTGTGTATTGCTGGAGGGTTAACTGAAGCGCGAAAGATCGCTGGATGGTGTGAAACACATTACATCCATCTTGCACCACACAACCCGCTTGGTCCTGTTTCAACCGCTGCGTGTCTACATCTCTGTTTGGCATCCTCGCTTGTAGGTGTGCAGGAACTGCCGCGTGCTCCCATGTCTTCACTGGCAGATGTATTTTCGGTTCAAGTGCCGTTTGAATCGGGTTATCTGTTGCCCCCTGAATCTCCAGGACTCGGTATTGAATTTAACGAGGAAGCACTCACGAATGTGTCAACACAAGACTATGGTCCACCCCACGGATATCAACGTGAGGATGGTTCGTATACAAATTGGTAAGGATTTTAGTCAACGAACTCATAATCCATGTGGAGAACAACATACATTTTTGTAAATCTTTAGCATACAAGGAGAATTTATTTATGACTACAGCTGATATAAAAGCAATGGCAACTAAATATATTATCAACACTTACGGTGACAGAAGTCTTGCATTCGTTAAGGGTGAGGGACCCTATTTATGGGATGCTGAAGGGAAAAAATACCTCGATTTCTTGGGTGGATTGGCTGTCAATGGATTAGGACATGCACATCCAAAGGTTGTTGAAGCAATACGCGAACAAGCAGGCAACCTTCTTCACACATCAAATCTATACTACATACAACCACAAGCAGAATTGGCAAAACTTCTTATTGACAATTCGGATATGGACCAGTGTTTCTTCTGTAATAGTGGTGCCGAAGCGAATGAAGCAGCAATAAAATTAGCGCGCAAATATACAAAAGACAGTGGTAGAACTGATGCGTATGAAATTATCACGATGGACAATTCCTTTCACGGGCGAACTATGGCTACTATTACTGCAACTGCACAGACCAAATATCACATCGGATTTGAACCGATGCTTGAAGGATTTAAATATGTGCCATTCGATGACTTAACAGCAACCGAAGCAGCTATCTCTGACAAAACCTGTGCTATATTAGTTGAACCCATTCAGTCAGAAGGGGGTGTAAATATACCAAGTGATGGATATTTACATGGATTACGAGAGCTTTGTAATCAACACAATCTGCTGTTGATTTTTGACGAAGTACAGACTGCAATGGGAAGATTAGGCACTTTTTTCGGTTATCAAAGTTACGGTGTTGTCCCAGATGTAATTACGATGGCTAAAGCATTGGGTAGTGGTGTCCCAATCGGTGCAATGTTAGCAAAACGAGAAGTAGCTGAGAGTTTTGTTCCCGGCACACATGCTGCAACATTTGGGGGGAACTTCCTATCATCCGCAGCAGCAGTTGCTACTATAGAAACAATATTAGAAGAGAATCTCTCGGTAAATGCAGTCAAAATGGGGAACTATCTCGCAGGTGGTCTCATGGAACTCAAAGACAAGTATCCAGTTAAAGAGGTACGAGGGAAAGGATTGCTTCGTGGTCTTGTCATGGATGTTGATGCAAAACCACTCGCTGCAAAATGTATTGATAATGGGTTAGTAACTATCTGTACAAACGACTATGTGTTAAGGTTCTTACCACCTCTGAATATCAACGCAGGTCATGTTGAGGAGGCAGTCAACATAGTTGAGAAATCAATGTCGGAGGTTCTCTAAATGAGAATCCTTCATAAGAATGGTGTTCTAAGAACATTATGTTTCTTTCTCTGTCTATTAATTGTCATCGTACATAATGGATGTGCAACAAATGGTAATATAATCATAGAATCACCTGTATCTTTGTCAGAAGTTTCACCACACTTAGAAACACTTCAAGCGAGATACGATCTAACTGATACGTTGAGAACTGATAAGATGCGGGTGATAATTCAGGAAGGTGATAATGAAGCGGAAGAACTCCGTGAAAGGTTATGGTATAAAAAATCCATTGATGGTAGTGATTTATTACGTATCCAAGTTTTAGGTGCTTTCAATGACCCAAAGGGTATTGCTATTGCAAATCGAGATGAATTTCTACTTGCATTTATTGAACAACAGGAAACGTATAAAGGTAAGTTGTCTGATGGAATTTTACGAGAAATATTCGGGATTGATCTACGTGTTTCTGACGTATTAAGTGCGATATTTGCTAATCCATTTCTTGATGGACGCACCAAAGATTTAAAAGTCACCCGTTCTGGAAAAAAGTATATAGTTATGCGTCCTAGTGTCGAATCAGGGAGTACTGAATATATAATACTCCATATCCAAGATGACGAACCGCGCGTAATTCAGTGGTCTATCAAGGATAAAGATGATACACTGCTTCAGAGTGCGTTTTTCTCAGACTATCGTGAAGTTGATGGTATTCTCAGACCACACAAAGTCCATATTGAACGTCCCATAGAACAAACTCGTGTCACTGTGAGTATCGCACAAGTTCAGATCAATACTGAAATTAAACAGAGTAGGTTTGATTTTTCCCCATTCTTAACCGATGATTTTATAATTAAATCATTTTCAGATATCCACCAACC
>VYFM01000349.1 GCA_009842375.1 Candidatus Poribacteria bacterium
AGTTATTGCTTTCCTTTGGAGTATAAATATAAATGCATGTAAAAACAGGCATAATAGGTGGCAGTGGTTTTTATCAAATTGAAGGATTATCAAATATAAAAAGTATAGAAATAGATACTCCGTTTGGTAAACCAAGTGATGCGTTTATTCAGGGAAATCTTGAAGGACACCAGGTTGTCTTTTTACCAAGACATGGGGTCGGTCATCCTCTTCTTCCTTCAGATATTAATGTCCGTGCAAATATATATGCCTTAAAATCTCTTGGCGTAGAACGGATTATTTCCGTCAGTGCTGTAGGCAGCTTGAAACAGGAAATTGAACCGCGTCATTTTGTTGTGCCAGATCAACTTTACGATCATACAAAGAACCGTATATCCACCTTTTTTGGAGACGGTATCGCTGTACACATTAGCATGGCACACCCGTTTTGTTCACACCTAAGCAGTCAAATATATGATGCTGCAACTGAAGTCGGTGCACATGTTCACAATGGTGGCACATATATCTGTATGGAAGGACCTGGTTTTTCTACACAGGCAGAATCCAATGTTTATAGACACCTCGGTTTTGATGTTATCGGCATGACAGCAGCCCCTGAAGCAAAACTTGCACGTGAAGCAGAAATATGTTATGCCATCCTCGCTTGTTCAACTGACTATGATTGTTGGCATACTGAACATGATAACGTTACAACTGAGATGATATTGGAAAATCTAAAGTCTAATGTAGAAGTATCAAAACAGATTGTAAAGAATATGGTTTCCAAAATGGCTGATGAAGAACGTAATTGTGCTTGTTCAAATGCGTTACAATATGCGATCGCAACAAATCCTGATAAGATTCCAATTGCCAAGAAACATCAGCTAAAAATTATATTGGATAAGTACCTCGCGTAATGTATTAAAAATTAGATCTGCTTCCGTTTCAGTGAGAATTAGAGGGGGTGCTATATAGATGATATTTTCTGGTTCATCAACAGCATGACCGATTTTCCCAACAATTATCCCCTTTTCTCTCAACTGTCCGACAATTTTATTAGTATCTGATGTGCTGAGTTGTGTTTTATCTGTATTAATAAGCTCAACTGCTATCATTAACCCCTTACCACGTACTTCACCTACGTTAGGTAAATTTTCTAAAGTCTTGAGTTTGTCAATCAGATATGTTCCAATTTTTTCAGCGTTTTCCCAGAGGCGTTCTTCTTGTAGTATTTTCAGATTGGCAACACCTGCGGCGCATGCAACTGGATGTCCACCGTAGGTACAGACTTGTGCAAACTCTCTATTTTCATCTGGTTCACCTAAAAAGGTATTGAATACGGTTGAGGATGTAACGCACGCACCGAGAGGGATATAACCACTTGTTAACCCTTTAGCAAGCGTGATAATATCAGGTTGAATATCCCAGTGTTCACAGGCAAACATCTTTCCTGTCCTACCGAAACCGGTAATGACTTCATCAAGGATAAGTAATAACCCATATTTATCACAGATTTCCCGCAATTTTGGGAAATAATCGTCCGACGGTACGATTACCCCTCCTCCCCCAATAATAGGTTCAGCAATGACGGCAATTACAGTTTCAGCACCTTCCGATAGAATGATACGTTCAATCTCATCTACACACGCCAAATTACACGATTTGTAATCCAAACCGAGTGGACACCTATAGCAGTATGGAGGACTCGCGTGATGGAAACCTGGCACTAATGGTTCAAATGCTTTCTTTCTACGTGCTTGTCCAGTTGCAGACATTGCTCCATAAGTAAAGCCGTGATATCCGCGATATCGACTGATTATCTTATAGCGATTTTCACTTGGATAGGTTTGCCTACCATACTGTCTTGCAATCTTAATTGCAGTTTCATTCGCTTCAGACCCACTATTGCAAAAATAGACATGGTTCAGCTCACCGGGAAGACATAACGCTAACTTTTCAGCCAACTCAGTAGCAGGGACATTAATCTGCGAGTGTGGATAATAGGGTAATTCTTGTATTTGTGCATATACAGCATCTGCGATTTCTTTTCTTCCGTATCCAACATTTACATTCCAGAGAGCTGAATATGCGTCTAAGTATTCGCGTCCATCCTCATCAACAAGTGTTGTTCCTTGTGCTGATTTAAAAACCATCAAGTCCGTTTCTTCCAATCGTTGGTGCTGGAACAGTGGATGCCAAACATAGGACTTATCTATTTCTTTATAATTATTATCCATAGAAGGAAATCTCCAATACAAATTACATTGATTCAGGTACAGAAATACCTATCAGTCTCAAGCCATTTGCTAACACTGTTTGCACACTTTGGATAAGGATAAGTCTTGCTTGTGTTCTATCCATATTATCGGTATCTAAGACACGATGTTGATTGTAAAATGGATGGAACAGTCCAGCTAATTCATGTAGGTAATGTGGAATACGATGTGCTTCTCGTCCCTCCGCGCTGGACAAGACAATTGATGGATATTCAGCCAATTTTCGAATTAGTTCATGCTCAGAAGGTTCAGTCAGATGTTCCAGATTAATTTGACCAATCGGATTTAACTTAATCTGTTGTTCTTGTGCTTGTTGAAAAATGCTACAGCAACGCGCATGTGCGTATTGTATGTAGAAAACTGGGTTTTCATTTGCTTGTGTAATCGCTAATTCAAGATTGAAATCCAAGTGTGTATTATTCGCACGCATGAGGAAGAAATAACGTGCAACATCAACAGCAAACTGTTCTCCGACAGCATCTGCCAGTTCGTCAATCAGTGAATCAAGTGTAAAGAATTGTCCACTCCTTTTTGACATATCCATCCGAGTACCATCAGAGTCAACAAGATTAACTTGCTGTATAATGTCTACTTCTAACCAATCATCCTCTAAACCGAGTGCTTTTACAAAGTTCTTGAGGCGGAAAACGTGACCTTGATGGTCAGGACCAAAGAGATCGATAACCTTATGAAATCCACGGTCGTATTTATCACGGTGATATGCTGCATCTGGAACGAAATAGGTATATTCTCCATTTGTTCTGATTACAACACAATCCTTGTCGTCACCAAAATCAGTCATCCGAAACCATGTTGCACCTTCCTCATCATAAAGATAATTCTTTTCACGAAACATCTCTATGATTTCTTCGGGTTTCCCACTTTCACGGATCGCTTTTTCACTTGACCAGACATCAAAACAAACTCTAAAACGTTCCAATGAGACTTTTTGCTGTCCGAGTAGATATTCAATACCAATATCTCGGAAATATGCTATACGTTCATCTTGACTAAGTTTAAGGTGTTTATCTCCATCTTCATCAATAATGGCTTCAGCAAATTCCTGCAAGTAGCCTCCTTGATATCCACCTTCTGGTATTTCTAAATTGTCTTCGCCTAAAGCTTGTCTATAACGTATATCTATTGATTCTCCAAGTTTCTCAACTTGTCCACCTGCATCATTAACGTAATATTCACGGATAGCATCATAACCGACTGCATTAAACAGATTTACGAGGGTATCACCTACTGCTGCCGCACGTCCACTAACTATATTCAGTGGTCCCGTTGGATTTGCACTGACAAATTCGATCTGAATACGTTCTCCCATGCTTTTATCACAAGTTCCGTAATTCTCCTTCAACTCATATATTGCCTGTAGAATATCAAGTAACCAATCATTAGACAGGTAGACATTAAGAAAACCCGGTCCTGCAATTTCAAGATTGCGAATGATCGGGTGTTCATCCAAATTGACATGTCTTTTTATGGTTTCTGCTATCTGTTTTGGTGGCAGCTTTGCTTGTTTTGCTAAACCTAATGCAACTGGGGTTGCTAAGTCACCGTGTTCAGGAGTCTTAGTTGGTGAAAACGGAATTGTAGGAACTTCTGTTATTTGAAGTTCTCCTGTATCAATTGCTTTGCGTATCGCACCTTCTAAGATATTGTATATTTCCTCTTTTATTCCATCCATATTTGAGTAACCAGATTTGTATTTTCTGCTATTTATCTATAAATTGCAATGAAGGAATTATATCATATCTACTATCTCAAGTCAACATTGATTAATCCAGGGGTGTGTAAAGTTTTTGGCACTGTTGCGTATGTTCGGTGTTTCCCCGCCCGTTCTTTTGTCTGAATCACTGATCATACCAAAATTGCGTGTTTTTCGTCTTTTGGCATGTTTTGGTATGAACACTTATCTCAGTCTGTGTATGAGTTCGTAGCTGCTTTGTGTAATTGTTAGATTTTATATTTTGGTATGATTTCGTTTTTCGTTTTTTATAGTCCTTTGTTTGATTTTGCTGGTTGTGAGTATTGCGTTTTCATAGTGGTAATATTATAACACGAGTTTGGTAGGATTGAAAGGGGGGTGCGGATTTTGGAACAATATATATCCAATATGTTTTATGTAGTTTTCAGTTTTTGTCAGAATCACTGAATGCGCGGAGAACGCGGAAAACACAGAAGGGATTTTGTATGTTCAAGCTGTTTTCAAGTGTTTGGAATATTTGTAGGATAGGATGTTCTGTGTCTTCAGCGATCTCTGCGCCTTCTCTATGCTTTCTGCGATTCGGACAGAAACCTGTCCATTAACTTTTAATTAGGGCTGAAGTTAGAAACTTGCGATCAAAGAGAATCGGTGTGTTAAACCCAAATTACCGAATGGAACAAGGGCATAATCAATCTGAAACCGTTTAAGTGTCAATCCAAATCCACCTGCTAAACCTGATATAGCACCTAAATCATTTCCACCAAATTTGTATTTGTATCCAGTACGGAGTTGCAGGACATTAGCCAGTGTATAACCTATTCCTACCCCAACAGAATTGTCGTTGTCGGTCGGACGAATAAAATCCAGAGCGAGAATAACTGCATCCTTCCATAATCTATATGCAGCACCTAATCTGAGGACAAATGGAAGCGGAAATGAGTCCTCAATATATTTAACTCGTGGACCGACGTGTTGTGCATTAACCCCAAATGAGAGCGGAATTTCTGAAAAAGTGTATAACCCACCAAAATCGAAAGCGTAGCCGTTTCCGCTTTCGTCAGCAATCTGTTCTTGTAAATATTTCGCGTTTATTCCGACAGCTAATGCTTCTCCGAATCCGCGCGCATAAGATAGTATTACAGCAAGGTCGTAAGGACGAAATATTTCTGTTTCGTTTCCATCCTGATCGCGTCCTTGTAGTTCACCAAAAGACAGGAAATTTGCACTTGCACCGACTGTGTTGTTATTCCCAAATGGAAAGGCAAATCCGATGAATTCGTGATTGATTTCAGCGAACCATTCGTTGTGCATGAGTGCGAGTTGTGGTTTTTCAAGTTTTACGAGACCTGCTGGATTCCAGTAGGAAGCATATAGGTCGTCTGTTGCTGCAACTTGAGACTCACCCATCCCCATTGCCTTTGCACCTATACCAATTTTTAGAAATGTCATAGCACGTGTGCCTGCATTTTCGTGGATATCTGTGTTATCTGCTACAACTGATATTGAGGGAAGAATGAAAGAAAAAAGAAAAATGAATGCGTATATTCTATACATTAGGAAATCCGTATATTTAGTGAAAGTAGTTCAGTAGGTATTTTGACATACTCCCCCCGCTAAAGCGTGGGGGATTCTTCGCTCTTATATTGGCAGC
>VYFM01000715.1 GCA_009842375.1 Candidatus Poribacteria bacterium
GATATAGAAGTAGTGCGTTTCAAATTGTTGCTATAAACATATTGCTCCTACGACATGTAGTTTTTCGTTAAGTTGCGTGGATAGATGGCGTATCTGAAAAATTACAGATTGTTATTGATGCCAATAATCAAACTCACGTTACAATATGACATTTTGGGTATATCGTAGATTTACGATGCATAACTGGGAATTTTACGGCCAATAGGTGATGTCTCTACCAGTTGATTTTGTTGGATCAACATAATTTGCTAAATCACACAACGCAATAACGGTACATTTTTTGTCACGAAGATAATCCATGTAGGACTTAAACAGTTCGGGTGAGGTATCAACCCACGGATGTTCAAGGGCAGGTACACCGTGAAACGTCAGGACCGAGATTTTCCCGTCCTTTGCCTGTTCAACCGTCCAGACCAAATCCTCGAATTCGTAGTTTGGACCGGGGACACCTGTTGACGGGATAACCAACGGATGATGAACATCAGGATCATAAGCAGGACCACGTCCACCTTCTAAATCATAAGGAAAATCTGGTCCGACACCACGTCTTGCAAAAGGATAACCTTTATCTTTCAATACCTCTATCGCTTCTGGATCTCGACTATCACCGGGATAAGCAAAGGTTTCAGGTATAGGAATTTTATATTCTTGACACCGATTGTCAATATGGATCAATTCTGCCAAAAATTGTTCTTGTGATAGTGTGTTAATGTTATTATGATGCTGGGTGTGGTTTCCGATTTCAAAACCATCCTCGTGCAATTCACGGATTTCTTTCCATGTGACATAGTGGTCTTTGTTGTTTAGAAAACCGAGACCTTCAGTAATGAAGAAAGTCGCACCAAAACCGTAACGTTTTAAAAGAGGTGCAACAAAAGTGTAATCTGATTTGTTACCGTCATCAAAGGTAAGGACAACCAACCGTTCGGGGATAGGTTGCAGGACTTCTGTTTCTGTTAACTCTTGATTTTCCATTTGCTTCTTTGTGTTGATTGAACAGTTAGGAAGATCCTACAATACCACCGCTGATAGCAGGAAGAAAGTGAAGTTCTGTGTCTTCCTCAACAGGTTCGTGCATCCCTACTTTAGTGAGAATACCGTTGACATAGACCCCAATTCCAGGACGGATGCGGTCATCTTCACAGAGTTTAGTTTTTGTGCCTGGATAAAGGTTATCAAGGTTATTGATAACCTCTCGGATGGTAGCACCTTCAACTGTGACGCTTTCTTCACCGTCAGTTAGGTTTCGTATGAGTGCGGGAATAGCAACGACTGGCATGAGGTAATTCCTGATTAAATAGGCGCAGTAGGGAACCGCGCCTAAGGATAGAATTTATACCATTTCTAATTGATAAATTGTAGTAATAAACTGTAGGTCGGAGTGAACGTAGCGAAGTCCAACATGTAACCCAATGAACACCTACTTGTCGGACTTCGCTTTGCTCACTCCGACCTACAAACAATGATCCTTAATCATTTAGAAATGGTATTATTCTTGTATCACACAATGATTAGATTTTACCCATCGCTTTTAATAGGCGATCTGGGGACATCGGTAGTTCGGTCATGCGGATACCGACTGCATCATATATTGCGTTGGCAATTGCCGCAGGCGGTGGCACAATCGGCACTTCACCTACACCACGCACACCATAAGGATGACCAGGATTTGGCACTTCTACGATAACAGCATCAATCATCGGCAGGTCTAAACAGGTTGGCATACGGTAGTCAAGGAAACTGGCGTTTGTCATTTCGCCTTCGTCATTATAGATATATTCCTCATTCAATGCCCAACCGATACCTTGGACGACTCCACCCTGAATCTGTCCTTCAACATAACTCGGATGAATGGCTTTTCCTGCATCTTGAGTTGCAGTGTAACGCAGAATTTCAACCTTACCGGTTTCTACATCAACTTCCACATCAACAACATGGGTTGCAAATGCCCCACCGGCACCAGCGGGATTCATTGTTGCTCTACCGATGACAGGACCACCAGTTTCACCGAGTCGTGCGGATAGGTCTCGGAAACTAATCTGTTCCTCTTTACCGTTAATAGATGAGAATTCACCATCTGTAAACTGTATATTATCCTCATCAACGTCCCATAGTTTTGCAGCACGTTCTTTCATCTGCTTCACTACATCTTGTGCTGCTTCATACGCAGCGTATCCAGTAGCATAAGTTGTACGACTACCACCCGTCACTGCAGTGTAACCAATGGAATTGGTATCAACAACGGTTGGGTTCACGGATTCAGCAGGAATACCGAGTACTTCTGCTGCTTGCATGGCAATAGAAGCACGTGTGCCTCCGATATCTGTTGAACCTTCAACAAGGTTAACAGTGCCATCGGGGTTAACATTAATTGTAACGCTGGATTCCAGACCGATATTAAACCAGAAACCGGAAGCGATGCCACGTCCATGGTATTTTTTCCCATTTGGTGAGTCATAGTGGGGATGTTCCTTGGCTGCTTCAAGGGTTTCAATAAAACCGATACGCGGGTGGACGGGTCCGTCTGCGCGACGGTCTCCTTCTTTCGCGCCGTTCATGAGACGAATTTCAAGTGGATCGATGTTTAACTTCTCTGCAAGTTCGTCAACAACGGTTTCTGTACCGAAAGCTGCATTGGTGGCACCTGGAGCACGGTAGGGTGCTGTTTTCGGTTTATTGACAACAACGTCGTAGCCATCAATTACCACATTTTCTATGTTGTAAGGAGCGAAGACACACATTGCACCTGCCCCTACTGGTGAGCCGGGATATGCGCCTGCTTCAAAGACAAGAGATGTTTGTGCTGCGGTAATTTTACCTTCATTCGTTGCACCCATTTTAATTGTGATGTAAGATGCTGGGGTTGGACCTGTGCCTTCAAACACATCCGCACGGTTCATGAGAACCTTCACTGGCTTTCCTGTTTTCTTCGCAAGCAGGGCTGCAACAGGTTTAATATAGACGTTGATCTTACCACCAAATCCACCACCAATTTCTAATGGGACAACTTTGATTTTTGAAATCGGATACTGAAGAATTTCAGCAAGTTGTTCACGAACGGTAAACGCACCTTGTGTGCTACACCAAACCGTCAACTGACCATCAGGATTGTAAAGCGCGGTGGCGTTGTGAGGTTCAATATAACCTTGGTGAACTGTACCGGTAACAAACTCGCGTTCAATTATTACATCCGCTTCATCAAATCCTTTATCTATGTCACCTTTTTTGTGTTGCAGATGGCTTGCAACGTTACTCGGTTTGTCCCCAGTTTCTCCAAGTGAGGAAGTTCTTAGATTCTCGTGAAGAATTGGGGCATCCGGTTCCATTGCTTGCCGGACTTCTAACACGGGAGGTAGTACCTCATATTCAACATCAATAAGTTCGCAGGCTTCTTCTGCAATATGCGGGTTTGTTGCTGCAACAGCAGCAATTGCGTGTCCTTTATAGAGTGCTTTATCGCTTGCTAAAATGTTATCACACAGGTATTTGAGGCTTACTGCTCCTTCCCCAAGGTCTGCTATTTTGTCTTCAGCTGCGGGAAGGTCTTGTGCAGTAACGACACCTTTTACACCGGGGTATGCTTCAGCGCGACTTGTGTCGATTGAGACAATGCGTGCATGGGCATGTGGACTTCGCAGAACTCTTCCGTGTAGGAGTCCAGTGATCTGAAAATCTGCCCCATAAATTGCCCTACCGGTAACTTTATCAACGCCATCATGCCGGATAGGGCGAGTTCCGATAACTTTGTATTCTTTCTTTTCAGCCATAAGACGCTCCTTTTATGTTGCTGCGGCTGCATCGAGTACAGCACGCACGATTTTATCGTAACCGGTGCAGCGACACAAGTTTCCTGCTAACCAGTATCGGACTTCGTGTTCCGTTGGGTTTGGGTTATTATCTAAAAGTGCTTTTGCACTCATGATAAAACCGGGTGTGCAAATCCCACACTGAAGCGCGGCGTTTTCAAGGAAAGCATCTTGTATCGGGTGCAATTTCTCTGGTTCAGCAAGTCCTTCAATGGTTTCAACAGACTTACCATCAATCTCTGCCCCTAACACAAGACAAGAATTGACAAGTCTGCCATCGAGGATGACACTGCATGCACCACAATTACCGTTGTTGCATCCCTCTTTTGCGCCAGTGAGGTGGAGTTCATCTCTGAGAACTTCCAATAGACTTTGTCTTGGTTCGCAGAGAAATTCCACAGTTTCGCCATTGATTGTGGTTTGAACGTGTGATTTTCTCGCCATAATATCTGTTTCCTTTTACATTTTCAAGATACAAATAATTCATTCCGTTTCAATCATTTAGTAAGATGATAGATAGATGGAGAATAGCATTCATTATGCTGCGTCTCTAACTCTTTGGATAGCACCGTTAAGTGCGCGTCGTGTCAGGACTCCTACAAGATGGGTTCGTTGTTCGGCAGTGCCACGCATATCACTAATCGGACGTGCGATCGCTTGCGCTGCTTGCGCTGCTTCGTCAATAGCGTCATCGGAAACCTCTCTACCAGCAAGAAGTGTGCTTGCCTCTTCTGCAAATAGGGGTGTAGGCGCAACAGCACCGAGAGCGATTCGAGCAGAAACAATTCGTTGCTTATCATCATCTAAGACTACAGAAGCACCCGCACCAACGACTGCAATATCCATTTCATTTCGGGGGATGAATCTAAGATAATAAGAACTGGAATTTTGCTGTGGTGCTGGTATCTTTAGAGAAACAAGTATCTCGCCTTTTCCGAGGACTGTTTGTCCGGGACCTGTACAGAAATCTTCAACAGGTAGTTCACGTTCACCGTTTGGACCAGCAATAACACAAGTAGCATTTAGCACAATTAATGGAGGAATACAATCAGCTGCAGGTGAAGCATTGCATAGATTTCCACCGACAGCAGCGCGTCCCTGAATTGCTGTACCACCGATTATTTTAGTTGCATCTACTAAACCCGGATATGCATTGCAAATCGCATCATCAGCATATATCTTATAACAGGGTACTGCTGCACCAAGAGTCAATCCTGTATCTGAATCATAGTCTAATTCGTTGACATCGGGAATTGATTTGATGTCTATTATCCAGTCAAGGGATCTTCTCCCCTCCCTTGCTTGGACGATAAGGTCAGTACCACCAGCGAGTATACGGGCTTTGTCTCCTTTTTCATCAAGTAGTGCTACGGCTTCAGATACTGTTTTAGCATCAATATACTCAAATGCTTGCATAGGCAACAATCTCCTTTCAGTTGAATTTCGGTTAATCTCTCATTTGAGTTAGATTATATCATAAACGCGAAAAGATGCAAGATATTTTGTTAATCATGGTGTGTAAATCATTTCGTATGTGTTGTCTGAATCGCGGATTGCCGCGGATTACGCGGAGGGCGCGGAAAAGACTTCTTCTTTCAGTGTGTTCTGCGTATTGTGTGCCTTCCCGTGATCCAGACAGAAGAGCGGACGAGGCAACCTCGCCCCTACGATATATCTGAGTGTGAGGTAACCTTTTGCTAAATACTTACATACCCTCATATCTTTTCATTGATTTGACAAAACGGTAATTAGTTTGCTATACTAAGCAAATACTAAAGAGC
>VYFM01000415.1 GCA_009842375.1 Candidatus Poribacteria bacterium
CTAATAGATTTTGATAAATAATCTTATCAAATGCTATCTCAGCTTAAAAACAAGCATATTTTATTCCAAACTGGTTTGATTAAAAGTTTACCTCAACGTATTTACATTGTTCTCAGGTTTGGTGTAATCCACAAACTTTGTTGGATCGGTTCCGTTGAGATATTCTTCAATGTTTGTGTATCCATCTTTGTCCATGTCTGTTGATGTATCAGAGGGATCATTTGAATCAAACCCGTATTGTTCCTCCCAGACGTCTGGCATACCATCACTATCGCTATCAATAGGGGCAGGTAGAGCGTTGAGTTCGGGCCACCCTCCGACATCTTTCTGTGAATCAATAATACCGCATTTTATTGATTTATCAGGCACAGGCCATCTATTTTTATATGTTGCTCCTTCATAAGTGGCATAGCCATTACGGGTTTCGTCCACAATGCGGGTATCTATTGAATCTCGCTTAGGCAATGAAGCACCTACACGTTCAAGAACGGTAAGGTATGCCTCTTCAGCGGTTTGTTGGTTGATAGGGACAGCGTCAAAAGGTTTGTCAAGTTTTAATTTTGGAATATGTGAATTACCACCCGCAGGCTGCACACCACCGTTCCAGTTGTTGGCAGAAACTGCAGGATTGCCATGGACAACATTATCAGCAACGAACCATTTGCCAAAATTGTCGTCTGAATTATTCGAAAATGGATTAACAATGCGGTAAGACCACTTGCCAGGGCGAGTCGCAGGACCCGGCTTGTAGTAATTAGCTACCATGTTGACAATGGTAAAGTTAAACCTCTCATCGTCTGGGTTTTGCTTCCCGCCACCGTGGACACTATTGTAACCCCAGTTGTATATCACATTATTTCTGAAATCGTTATATCCGCAACCTATAGCAAAAAGGGGAGTGCGACTGCTGTGGTGCGCAAACAGGTTATGATGATACGTGCTACGATTTGATCCCCATATTCCACCAAACCCATGTGCACCTTTGGCGTGCCCAGCAAAGCGTAAACTTTCTGAAATCAGACACCATTGAATTGTTACATTTTCACAATAGTAGATAGATATTGTCTCATCTATACTCCAGCTTGCAGAGACATGGTCAAGGATAATGTTCTTGCGCCGATCACTTGATATAGAATCTGAATCATCATCCGTTTCATCTCCCAGTCTTACCCTTATATACCTAATAATAACTTCGTTGGTATTAATATAAAGTGGATATCTCCTAATGCAAATTCCATCTCCCGGAGCCGTTTGCCCTGCGATAGTGATATAGGGATGGGAGATTCTTAATTTACTTTCAAGTGTGATAGTACCCGAAACTGTGAAGATGACCGTTCGTGGTCCTTCAGTTTCCACTGCTTCTCGTAGGCTGCCTGGACCGGAGTCGTTCAGATTCGTGACGAGGATAACTTTCCCGCCTCTACCGCCGCGAGTGATTGCGCCATAACCTTCTGCGCCCGGAAATGCTGGAACTTGCGGTATATCTGCTGCAAACACGTTTGGAAGCAGTGTGAGGATACATGTGTATATAGTGATATGGAAACATATTCTGATATTAGTTATATTGAGAGTTACAGTTGAATCTGAGTGATAGGTTTTGATCAGATCAAATTTCTTCATAATTCATAATTTTTAGTGTTGTTAGCATTGACAAACAAAAGTGATTGAAGATTGTCAGACGTGATGCTAATGGTTGAGGTCACGGTCAAGTAGGTGCACTTTGTATGGGGTGGACAAGTTATGGCACTTCAGAAATTTGAAAAAAGAATTCCAGTAGTGAAAGTTTGCTCTCCGAAAGTTACTGTGGCGCCGGTCTGTGTCGTATCACCGATATCAAGCGAGAGGGTGTAAGTATCATCTTCATAAAGCATCGGACAGCTGAAACACTATTGATCTGTAGGTAATTCCCATGTGTTTTCGAGACATATTTTAACACCGTCGCATCAAGATATCCAAACTACTTATCCTGCCACACCCTTACCATCACTCAGTTAAATGTCTATATTTATATATTTTGGATTCTAGGTAGGTTTCTGCTCAAGAGAAACAACTATCTCACAATAATCCAATGCTGAAATGCTCAATAACATCACAACTAAACTAATAATAAGATAAAACTTGTTTTTTCATTTTGTTAACTGCATTAGATGTGCGGGGTTTTGCGTCTCCCCGCAGGACGTCATAGAGATTTATGAATAGGTCGCTATTGTTACACGCCGCGACCAAAGGCGAGAAGGTGTGTGCGATGCATAACCTTAGGAGGATCGCACACATAAGAGGATTAGTATATCTCCAGACTGTTACAGAGGTAGGTTTAGTTATGTGTACCGCCAGCATCACCACTGCCGACTTCGGCATGCAGTGACCATCCAGTGAAGTTTTGCACTGTTGCATCTAACGTGACAGATTTCTTTTCGCCAGATGCAAGACTCACATTTGGTGTAGGTCTAAGTTCTACCCCGTTAGATAGATGAATTTCAACTCTGACTTGATCAATGGTTGCATCAGTAGTATTCTCTATAGTGCCTTCAAACATACTATCCGCAGCATTATAGCTTATTACCAACCGAACTCCAAGCCTAACCGTATCATAAGTTTCATCCAGTGCAAGCTGTGTTCCTGACTCTTCACCACCTTCATTACCTTCACCAGTAATTGGGCTGTTTGACCTTGAACAACTCATCATAAAAACTATGCATGTGACGGTAATTATGGTAATAACTCCAGATTTAAAAGTCATTTTGATCTCCTTCTTTATATTTATTGTGGTCACTATTGTTTACACGCCACGATCAAAGGCGAGATCCTTAAGATGTGCGGGGGTTTTGCGTCTCCCCGCAGGACATTCTGAAACGTTTTTTGTTGTGGATATTTATACACGCCTCCACGGGGCGAGGTCTTGTAATCTTACTTAGGATTAACAACTTTCGCACAGAAATAGGACTTATTAGCTGCCTACGATGTCACCGTTCGCTAAGATTTCCGTTTCATCTGCCTGATAGCTGTTTTAACTATGAATATAAAGATATAACCAAGAATGACAAAGAGAACAACGCTGCCGATGCTCTCTAATAACTTCAACAGCGAATCCCAATACATAATCCACTTCTCCCTTGGATTGTATTTATGTGTCTCTATACTGCGGATGGTTTGAATAGTTAAAATCGAGAGTAAAAGTGTCGCTATATTCTATACCGTTTGAATTCTCATAGATGATATCCACATCAGTTACGGATCTTTGATTTTCATATAAATAGAAGTGTTCGTTAGTCGAACTGATAATCTCACATAACTCATTTTCCGGTAAAAGCGCGCCAACACCGTATTTTAGAAATGTAATCTTATGAAGCGGTACACCGTCTGCCGGAATGAAACCCAAACTGCCTCCAAATTTAATATTACGTGCAACACCATATCCCACATTTTTTAAACACAGCTCTGTCGTTGAATATGTTTCAGGTACATTTTGATTGTCGGTGTAAAACCGAAGATAAATCACTATCTCCGGTCTATTGGTTGATTTGAGAATCTGACGAAGTAAATAAGTATACCAACAGATAATACCTACCAAAACAAATATTAAAAGAAAAGCGAACACACCGACAACCCCTATAATTGCACCGCTATTGGCATTGAACCAACTCATAAACTCTTCTCGTCAATACATTATAAATAATATACTTCTGTTTTCAAACATGCACTATTATTGGCAAAAGTAAATCTATAGCTTGACCAAGTAGGAATTGAATACGGCACTATTCTCTAATACGCGAGGTTCCATAAATCAGTCTAATAACAGCACCATTTGCAGGTTTTGTTCGATTGTCAGCTTTTTGACACGCTTGTTCACAGACGGATATGTATCGCCTGCATCACGTTCAATGTAGTTGATAGCCACAGTATCGGTGCTTGAGTCTATCACCATGACATTAATAATTTTTACTCGATCTCCGATATATGCCGAATTCATACCTATCAAGTTTCGTTTATCAATCGCTGTTAGATAGTAAAAGATACCCGTTCCACCCCAGTTATACCCAACAGGTACAAAAATATACATGTCAGTTTGCACAGCATCAGGAAAATGACAAATAGTCAAAACTCTGCTGTTCATCTTCGCCACTCTTATACCAAGCTTGACCATAATAGATACCCGATCGATACCGATTCTTTTCGTTCCCAATGACAAATTGAATCGGGTGTCCAAATTCCGTCGCTTTTACTTCTGGTACTGTAAGGACGACCTGTGGCAAAATATCTATAACTGGCGCATCTAATTTGATAAAATTTACGCTTTTACCACACGACAAAAAATAAACGTTCGTCAATAAGAATAAGATATAACATGTTCGTGTAATTCGTTGATTGTCAATCATTTCACCTCTTATGAAAGTATTTTCAGTTATTGATGTTCACTGCCACCTTCACGGTACCAACTTCGGCTTGGACGTCCATCCATAAAATCTTTACTTTCGATCACAACACATGATCGGATTCTTAAATGGAAATATGTTAATTACCATTCTTGATGTAATGTTAATCAATCATTACAAATCGGTCGTTGTCTTTCTATCAGATCACTTACTATTTGTTCTCGAACCGTTGCATCCTCTTCAAAATGAACACACAACGCATTTACAAACCAGCGGCTCACACAAACCCACTTTTCGTGATCACTTATAGTGCTCTTAAGTGTATCCGTTTCACCAATATACAACGGATCGTATGAACCGTTCCCTGACTTGGTGAAAATGTAAACCGCTGATGTCTCCGGTAACTCATCTGTCAAAGAATAAAACCGAAAAGTGTAATAACGCTTAGATACGCCTGCAAAATAGATTTCTTTATTTTCTTTCATTTCGCGCTATTACTTAATCATCTGGACATTTCCTTGAATTTACATTCAACAAGTGTCGGAGGACTGTTGCCCACACATATCAATGATGTCGTTTACAACAAATTCTTTATCCTCTACGGTAAATACACCGCTATAGATGATGATAAGGTCTTCTATAACGTGAGTTCGACAAATACCTAAAAGTTCTCTGAATTGGACAGCAGTTTAATTTGAAAGATTTTCGATTATTGAACTTACATCAAATATGTATATATACTTGTTACTTTAAAAACTTTATCGCATTTTCAATTTCATCTTTAAGTGTCTGAGTTTCATTCAACTTAGAGAACTTCAGAGCCGTTCGAAAGTCAATCTTCGCTGCTAAGACGTTATCAATTTCAATCCTCGCTTTCCCACGCCTATAGTATGCCGCAACGAAATCAGGTTGTAAATAGATAGTCATATTATAGTCCTCAATAGCCTCTTTATACTGTTTCATATTGGACTTCGCATCACCTCGGATCTTATATGCTTCCGACAGGTCAGGGTCGATTTGTAAAGCGGTGTCACAATCTTCAATTGCCCCGTTATTATCAGACAACGCAACCTTCACAGCAGCACGTTTGCTATAGATACCAGCAGTAGCAACAGTATTTGGTTCGGAAAAACGGATCGCATCACTATAATCCTTGACAGCACCGAGATTATCACCCGATTTAGACTTCGCGTTAGCACGGTTGAGGTATGC
>VYFM01000190.1 GCA_009842375.1 Candidatus Poribacteria bacterium
ACTGAAAATACTTAAAACTAAATATCATTGTTATATCAACTATTGGTCTATAAAATTGAGACTGACACCGTAAAAATAGATATTAAACTACATCAGATAAATATCTTATATGTGCGTAGACCCGAAACTGGTCCAATTATTGCCCATATACTACCTATGACATAATCCCCTAATATCAAGCCCAAAAACAGTGGTGCTACACGCCTATGTAACTTCAATCCACCGTGTCTTAATATAATCAACTTCAAAAACCACGCGACGAAAAAAGCGAACCAAAAATAATCCATTGCAAAACTAATCGCAAGTGCATAACCAGCAGGATGGAAGGGCCACCACAAAAAAGTCATACGCATATACATCATTACAAATGTCAGTAATGCCCCAATACCCATAAAACTCATCCCTACCACATTCGGTTCGGATGGATTATGTAACCATCGTTGAAGCCGTCCAAATGATTCTCTCCCAACCCAACCTTTGAAACCACCTGCTTTCGCAACCGCCCCGTTACGGAACGTTATGTCAAGATTTGCCCAAAAAGTCGCGATAATACCAATTACAATGGCGATTAACATTGCTATCCACAAACGTCTGTTACCCATCCCAGTTGATTCCGCTAACTTAAATGCTTCTATCTGGTTCGGCATTGGGTGGTTACGATATCCACGATTGAACCAATAGAATAGCGACATAATCGTTAGACTGCTTGGATCAAATTGACGAGTCCCTCCTACCATTGCCAACATATCATGGGGATTGACAAAGTATATCTCATGCGGTGTTCCAAGCTCCGCACGAACACGCGTAATTGCAAATGAGAGAAGGAAATAGATACCAAAAAAGATTGCAGCTATCCATAACGCCATACCAGCGATGTTCGCAAATATTCCCAATGCAATAACCGATCCGATGATACCTAATAATGCAGCGCGATATGACATTGGTTCATCTGAATCGTCAAGGTGTGTTCTAAAACCGAGTGCTTTCTTAAACACCTCTTTCAAATGACGACGGGTTACCCAAATTGCAAGAATGAAAAGAGCGACCCAAGCACCATACGCTTGTTCGTTAAGGGCAGGAAAATAACGTGTTCCGAGTGCAGCTGCAATCACATATTCTGCCAACCGCACGACAAAGAAGAACCAACATGAAAAAGATAAATCCAACGGTAGGAAAAACGCTAATCCAACTGCAAATGGATAAACTGATATACGCGTTCCTCTGATTGCACTCCAAGGTCGTTCTGTAAAGATGTTTTGGAATGCAGCAGTCCGCTTAATATAGGGTATTTCCGGAAATTGTGGAAACAGATAATGTATGCCGTTTATCACACCGATTGTCACAGCAATACTGAAACCTGCCCACATCATCCGATTTTTCAACAAACTGGTTCCACCTGCTTCAGAAAGATATAGCGGAAGTTGTATAATCGGATATGCTAATTTTTCCTGCTCTGCCCACCGCTTCCGCACAAGGGTATTGATACATAACATCATAAACATCATTATCAGGAAAAACAGACCCCAAAATAACAGAGGTTTTAGCCAAACAGTAAAGTTGTGATTTGTATAGAATTTGGATTCACCTTCATAGAACCCCCGTAGACTCTGTGGATCAGAAACGGTAAGCCAAGTGGGTAAATACCGAAAAAAGAGTGTCTGCCACTCGTTTTCCTCTGTAGCAAACCAAAACGGATGGGCAATACTACCAAACATATTTTGCATCGTATCGTGACCAGCGAACGTACACGAGATCGCTACCATGATATACACAGTCAGTAACTCACCTTGTTGTAACATCCGTTTCGGTGAAATACGTTTTAATAGTACATTAGCAACAACACACACAAACATAATGAAAATTGGTTGTATAAAAAGTGGAAGACAAGAACCGTCGAGTGAATAGTATTTCACCTCTACAATCGTCATCCAATAGACATTGACGGGAATCAGCAATACACCTAACAGAAGTGCACGTCCTGTGATTCCAGTGGATGATTGATTTCTATGAGTGACCATAATTCCTGTAGTACGTTTGGGAAATTTGCTAACGGTAGGTCTTTACGATTTCTGATATGACAAGTCGTCTGTTTTTCCAATTCAGACGGGCAGGTGGGATCAGGTAAATTCCATCAATTTGTATTGAATTCTGATTTCGGATCTCTTTAACCAAGTCAAGTGTCAATTGCATACCAAGTTCTCTTCCAGCAGTATCACCAAGGTCTCGGAACTTATCTACAATCAACTGAGGTATATAAAGACCTAAATTGTCTCGAAGGTAAGAGGCACTCCGATAACTCGTTAACGGTAAAATACCATAGAGGATTTTGATGTTGAGGTGTTCTGCTGCTTGTTGCGCACGGATGATGTCTTCAAAAGTCCACACAGGTTGAGTGTAAGCAAATTTTGCCCCCTCTGCTACCTTATTCGTAAGATGCTTAATATGAGGATCAAGGTTCTCTGCAATCGTATATCCACCACCAAAATAGAATCCACAAGGATCCCCAATTGACGATCCGTCTGCCAACTCACCTTGATTTAACCTTGAGATCAGTTTCATCAGTTGTACCGCACCCCGAACATCTGGAACAAGACTTGCTGATTCAAACGGACCTGCCTTCGGATGATCCCCAGATAGCGCAACTATACCGCGAATTCCCAAGGCTTCTGCCTCCAATAGATGCGACTGTATACTGATCAGATTACGCGATCGGGTTGTCCAGTGGATAAGTGTAGGAATATGAGTCGTTTGCTGAAGACGAAACGCTGTTCCTACCGCACCGATATTCACCGCAGCACCTGAGTTATCGGTCACATCAAACAGGTCTACCCCCAATTCTGCCATCACTTTAGCTTCTTTCAGCAACGCACGTAACTGTGGAAACGTATTCGCTCGTGCTTCCACGCTTACGATCCGTTGACGAGTTTCAAATACCTGCTGTACAGGATTATCCCTCTGTGCTTTATTCGATGGAGAACTCTTTGGTAGAACAAAAATACGTGTCTGTCGTTTTGCGGGTTTTTGATCTGCAACAACCCCTCTTATTCTTGCGATATACTCCGGTGTTGTACCACAACATCCGCCAATCATGTTTGCGCCAAGTCTAATTAACTTATGAACATAGTCGGTGAAGACATCCGCTCCTACGGTATATGAAACAGCTATCTCTCCCTGTTCTACCCTCGGATTACCCGCATTTGGTTGTACAACAAGTGGTGCTTTGATGACAGGTGAAATAAGTTCCATCGCTTGAACAAGGTCATGCGGACCTCTACAATTGACTCCGATCACATGTGCACCGAGTTGTTCCAGTTCCTGAGCAAAGACACGAACATCCAAACCTGTTCCTACAGTTCCACCAGATATACCACTAATCTCAACGACAACAGGTATGTTATAGGTTAGTGCCTGTTTCGTGGCAATGGTCGCCTGTTTAGTAGACACAAACGTCTCTAAAATAAGCAGATCAACACCTTCATCAACAAGCGCGTCCATTTGCTCTTCGAATAATTGACGAATCTGTTTTGTTGAAGGTTCTACGACAGGTTCAGATGCATCTTCAGTCTGAAATGTAATTTGTCCAACCGAACCAGCGATATAGCAAGATTTACCTGTACCACTTCGTGCTAATCTAACTCCAGCGCGGTTAATCTCTTCAACTCTATCACCAAACCCATGTATCGCCAACGCTTCTCTATTCGCTTGATAAGTATTGGTTTGAATGACATCAGCACCTGCGACAGAGTATGCATGATGTATCTTGACGACTTCCTCCGCGTACTCATCAGATATATTACATGCATCAACACAAGAAAGGTAGACAGGAATTCGTTTCCTGAGCTCTGTTCCGATTGCACCATCACAAACCAAAACTCGTTGTGATAACGATTCCATGAAGTTGTCTGATAAACGGGAATAAGTCATACTATCTATTCTCAAAAAATATCATGATATAGGATTCCCCGTGCCTGCATTTGCTGACACGGGGAAACATGTTTAGACTGGTTAAGTTTCAATTTCAGGTAGATACAAACACCTTACTCAATTATTTCTCCTGCCTTTTCAACAGGAATAAAGTAATAACCGAAGATAATGCACATCTCGTCTTCGGAGGTTAAACCGAAGCGGAGCGGTTCGTTCTTATCATAATTATTATGTGTACACTGGAATTTTAGTCCATCGTTTACACCTAAGATAAGCACAGGATCGAATAAGGTTATTGGTGCATCATCGTAAGCAATACTGCGGTGTAACAGTTCTCCAGAAGAATTTTGGAAAATCTCAAACAATTCACCATGCCTATGCATGTGTGATGTGAGTAGGAAAACATATAATTCCGTATCAGGATCGTGTCCACGACGTTCCAATTCGTCTTCAACGTACCATGTCAATGTCGCAACGCGCGTAGTCCCCGGTGGAACATTTATTGACCTATTGGAAACAAAAATCTCTACGGCTTCATACTTTACCTCTTCCTCTGGAATAGTATAGATATTGACATAGGTTTCCCCTATCAGTGTCTCATCCCCGAGAAGATTGATATAGTGTGAATTCAAGTCGTAAACGGTATCTCCGGGCAATCGCAGACCGACACCTTCAGGAAATTCAAATACTGTATCATCAGTCTGTGTACCAACGACGAAGAGTCTATCAATTCCAAAATTACCGAGTGTTTGTGGGTCATCTGGGTCAAGGTCTCGGAATTCATGATTTGGATTCACACCAATATTGGGGTCCACACCGATCTTATGGATACCATTAGCAATACCCTCTTCTGTAAGACGATATACTATGAAATGGTGACTTCCAGATGGATAAAATATTTCTACTCTATTAATGAAAATATCTCCCTCTATTGGTTGTCCATTTTCATCTTTGATCTGTGTCGCATAGAAGACTTCTCGTTCAGTTCCTGGTTCAATTTTGAATGGTGGTAGATGTATTTGGTAACCTTCTCCAGGTGGTGGTGGTGGTGGAGGATTAAATACTTCCTCTGGGTCACGCAAAACACCTAAGTCTCCAATACCAGGGACTTTCCCTTCACGGGGCGCACTAGCTGCAATCCAAGTACGTATTGCATCTATTTTTCCTTTGTGAAGAGAACCTCCACCATACGGCATACGTCCCCCAAAGTTCGGATTTTCAGGTCCCAACAACTTCGTTAAAAGGAAACTGTTATCTGGATTACCGGGATCAATCAACTTCATTCCGGCTTCTGCTGCTGAAGTGTTTCTTGGAACACGATTAACTAAGTCTTGATAGGACTGACCATAAATGAGATTTAGATCTGCTGAATTCATCGGTGGTGCATGACATGCACTATTCGCACAACTTTTATCAAAAATATTGTCCTGAATTTCATGATATGTTGAATTATCCTCCTGTTCGGTCTCACCAAAACGATTTGCCACACGAACAAGATCAAGGACATTTACAATCCCATCACGATTCACATCAGGATTTTGTGCGGACGTTCGATCACCAGATTGACCAAACGCATTCGCTACAAGTACAAGGTCAAGTATGTTTACTTCACCATCACCGTTCACATCTTCCAACAATGCTGAGTTTTCATCATG
>VYFM01000155.1 GCA_009842375.1 Candidatus Poribacteria bacterium
AGTGAGCAAAGCGAAGTCCGACATGGGAAACCCAATGAAATGATATGTGTCGGACACCGCTTTGCTCACTCCGACCTACGGACTACGGACTCGATTCATGGAACTCACGTTAATTTATTGCCCTGATGCACGTTTTCTTCTTTAACTTTCGTCATTAAATTATAGAAGGATCAACCGATTCAATAGGAGTGTGTTTCGTGAAAAGAGATGACGATGTTCAACTGATTCGCAAAATCTTATCGGGTGATGATGCTGCATTTAGCATTTTGATCGAAAAGCACCGAAAAAGCGTTCATACGCTTGCATGGCGAAATATACAAGATTTTCACTATGCTGAAGAAATTGTGCAAGATACCTTCCTTAGAGTATACAAAAAACTTCCGACACTCAAGAACCACAATCAATTTGCTGGGTGGCTTCACGCAATTGCAAATCATCTTTGCATTGATTGGATACGAAAGCAAAAGTCTGTGATGCAATCCCTTGAAGATACAAGTTTGGAAGAAATCGAGGAATCCTCATATACCCAATATATGTTGGAACAGCGGGTAGTAGAAAAAACCGAGTGTTATTATGAACTTGTTCAAGAACTCTTGGATAATTTGCCAGAGGATGAGCGGAAGGTCGTAACACTCTATTATCTCAAGGAAATGTCAGCAAAAGAGATCGGTGAATTCATGGGAGTCTCAGTGAATACAATTACAAGCCGACTCCAACGGGCGCGAAAACGTCTGCAAACAGATCAAGGACCTTTGGTTCAAGAATACTTTGGTCAAATAGAATTATCAGATAATCTGAAGGAGGATATGATGAGTCAATTAGAGCAACTTCGCAACAACTTCAATTCATACATGGAAAAGGTGAGAGCTAACCCAGCATCAAAAGATGATCTTCTTAAGGGAGTATTAGACGAAATTGATGATGCACTTAAGGGGGAAATCACATCTGAGTTGATGCATCTCGTGGTTGATGATATATACCCATATATGGGTAGCATCGGCATAGAAAGACGGTTATCTCTACTCCGCAAGTATATGGATGACGTAACTGATGATTCTGAGCGTTACTGGGGACATCAAAGGATAGTCAGAAGCCTTGCTTTTCTTCGTAGGAATACAGAAGCTATTGAGGAACAGACGCGTCTTTACCGTTGGGCATGCAAGCATTCAGAAAAACATGTTCTCCAGGTCATTTCCGATCTGAATACTGCGGGTTGTTGGAAAGCAGAAGGTCGGACTGATGATTGGATAAAACTATATCATGAGGCATCTGAACGTTTAGAGAACCCTGAAGTAAGCCAGTACACTCGTTGCAATTTTCTACAATTCGGATCAGAGATTTTACGTAAGAACAACAAGTTGGATGCGGCACTTCTCGAATTAGAAAAGTTGGAACATGCCAATGGTAAACCAGGTCGGAAAAACTATTTTAGATTCTGGTTGGCAGTCCGGGAGAATAAGCTTTTGTTATATAGCATTCAGGGAGATTGGGATCGTTTTGATCAAATCTGGACAGAACTGAATACATATATTGAAGGAGAATTGAAAAAACTGGATGCAAACTTCCCTGTAAATACCTACGAACTTATTTGGGCTGCGCACAATGTTGGTTGTTGTATGGTATGGTCGAACAAGTATAACGAAGCGAAACGTTTGCTACAATTTGCTGTTGATATGGGAAATTTCAACGAGTATAGCCACTTCATGCTTGCTGTGAGTATCTGGGCTTCTGAAAAGGATCGAGAAAAAACTTTACACTATTTGAAAGTTGCTGAGGACAGTTATGTGGCGAGTTCCTACAATTATATGGATAGCTACTACTCCTCTTTCTTAAATACATCTGAATTTTCTGATGTAAAGGATGACGCAGAGTTTCTTAAAGTTTTTGGGAAGTAATATTTGTCCGAATCACAGATTACAAAGATTATACAGTTTTAACCCGTAGGTCGGAGTGAGCGTAGCGAAGTCCGACACCTATCATTTCATTGGGTTTCCCATGTCGAAGTTCGCTACGCTCACTCCGACCTACAGGTGTAATGTCCAATCAATTCAAAATTCACCTTAATTGCATTTTTTTCCGCACGCTTGCATTTTGTGCAACCATGCGAACTCTATTACCTATCTTTATATTATGAATGACAAACATGTTATGGAGTTGACGCATGAAAAACGATGACGCACAATTGATTCAACGCATCTTGGCAGGCGACCAGTCTGCATTCAATACGCTTGTGCGAAAATATCAAAAGTCAGTTCACGCTTTCGTATGGCGGAAAATTGGTGACTACCACATCGCTGAAGAGGTCACGCAAGATATATTCCTAAGAGTTCACCAAAAACTGGACACATTGAACAACCAGAATAGTTTTGCAGGATGGCTTTATGTGATTGCAGCTCGTTACTGTTTCGCTTGGTTTGAAAAGAAGCGGGTTCCGATGCAATCGTTAGAAGCGATGCCAGCAGCGGAATTGGAAAATCTGGCTTATACAGAATACCACACCAAGCAACAGAGAGAATTTGTGAGTGAACGGCAACGTGAAGTTGTCAAACAACTCCTTCAAAAATTGCCAGTGAGTGAACGCACCACTGTATCGCTTCATTATCTGAATGACATGACATGTGAAGACATCAGCAAGTCTATGGGTGTTTCACCTAACACAGTCAAGAGTCGGCTTCATCGTGCCAGAAAGCGTTTGCAACAGGAGGAACACAGGATTTTCAATAATTGGGGTGGGCACAAAGGAGATATAATTATGTCCGGTAAAATGCAAGACATTCGTAGTAAATTCAATACATATATGGGGTATGTGGAATCTTTCCCTTTATCAGATGAGGATATACATAAGAGTGAAGAAGTTCTGATGGAGGTTGACGCTGAGGTAGAAACAGCTCTTAAGAGTGAAATCACACCTGAGTTGGTACATCTTGTAGTTGACGATATTTATCCGCATATAGGCAAAGTCGGCATGGAAAAACGAATCGCACTACTCCGTAGGTATCAAGATGCTGCACCAAATGATACTGAACGTTTCTGGGCAAAACATCGGATAGTCCATAGTTATCCTGCGCTGGAGAGAAACCGAGAAGCTATTGAAGAACAGATAAGTTTTTATCATTGGGCATGCAAGCACATGTCGGATAAACATGTATTGGAAACACTTTCTAATTTGACCATTATTGAATGTTGGAAGCAAGAAGGTCGCATAGATGAATGGATGCAACTTCATGCTGATGCATCCCAACGATTAGACAATCCTGAAGTAAGTGACTTTTCGCGTTGTGACTTCCTGCAAATCGGGTCAGAGGTCTTACGAGCCTTTGATCGGTTTGATGAAGCACTTATTGGCTTTGAAAAGTTAGAAAGTGCTAATAAAGATCAGGATTGGGAACATTATTTTCGGTTCTGGTTGGCTGTGAGATCGAACCGGCTTCGCATATACAGTAAACAGGAAGATTGGGGTCGTTTTGATCCTGTTCTGAAGGATGTCGGCACCTTTATTGATGGTGAAGTCGAAAAACATGAAGCAGGTTATCCAGTAAATATCGACAACCTCATATGGGCTGCTCACGATATAGGATGTTGTCTTGTGTGGTCAGAGAAGTATGAGGATGCAAAACGTTTCCTAAAAATCTCCCTTGATTTGCAAAACAAAAACGATTGGGCATACTTCATGCTTGCTGTGAGTATTTGGGCAACTGAGAAGGATCGCGAGAAGACACTGCACAATTTAAAACTTGCTTCAGATTATATATTAAATTATTGGAATGAAGATAGGTATTATCCTGCTTTCCTTGAAACACCTGAATTTTCGGATGTTTGGGATGATCCAGAGTTTTTGAAAGTTCTGGGAAAGTAATCAATCAACAGTTTAATGTATATAGTAAACCCAAAAATTTCCAATTCGGTAGGTGCGGTTTCCTAACCGCACCATTTACCTGAGGGGTGTGCATAAATAATTCCAATGCTGAATATGCTCTTAAAGGTAGTAGGCACATGCCGTGTGCTGTCCACAAGTTCAAAGAGGCGCAATGAATTGTGCAACTACAAACCATGCAGAATGCCACACGGGGAATGCCTAAATGGCATTCGTCCCGTTGATTTGGCGCATTCTACTTTCTACACACCGAGCGGCACCTGGAGCCTGTCCCTGTTTGTGTTGATACGCCAAATATTTATGCACATCCCTCATATAAGTAACTCTAAAATCTACTATATACTATATACTCCGGTGAAAAGAAGTGAAACTATACGAAGGGATTTCCACTGGGATCTCCGCTATTTTACAAGAAAAATTACGTTCCGTCTTAACGATGCTGGGACTTATTATTGGTATTGCCGCTGTTCTTGCAATACTTTTTATCGGGGATGGTGCTAAACTTATTGTCAAACAAGAACTCGATAAATATGGGGGACAATTTACAGTACGTCGAAATCATTGGATATGGATCGGAAATAGATCTATACCAAATCGTAGTAATGAACATTTGATATATGATGATGTTTTAGCAATTGAGGCACAATGTCCAACTGTTGAATCTGTTATACCAAGTGTCTCTGGTGATTTATTCGCGAAGGTTGAAGGGGGTATAGCAAAGTGGGTAGAATATGATGGGGTTAATTCTAACTTTCCAAAAGGAATGAAGTGGCAAATTCAACAAGGACGTTTCTTCTCAGAGGATGAATTCTACGAGCACAGAATGGTTTGTGTAATAGGGACAGAAGTCACAACGGAACTATTTGGAAACCAGAATCCAATGGGAAAAGAAATCAAACTTTCACTTCAAGGCGGAAAACCTGTCCGCTTCACCGTAGTGGGAGTCATGGCTAAACGCGGGAAAAGTCTTCAATACGGGTTTAGTTGGGATAATATTGTATTCATGCCATTAACAACTGCACAAGATAGATTTACTGGAAAAAACCATGTGAACTACCTCAATATCAGAACCAAAGACTCAAATTCCATTGAAAAGGCTGTTGATGAAGTAAAAACGGTTTTAAGAAAGCGACATCGAAACCGAGACAATTTTTTTGACATTAGTCTTCATACTGCAGCTGTAAAAGAACTTGATAAAATTAGTCGTATTATCACTATCATGCTGGGCAGTATCGCAAGTATTTCACTATTTGTTGGTAGCGTCGGTATTATGAATATGATGCTTGTATCTGTATCCAGACGTACTCAAGAAGTAGGTATACGCAGAGCTATTGGGGCAAATCGCAGAGATATTTTCTTACAATTTCTAATCGAAACGCTCGTGATGTGCAGTATCGGAGGTTTGTTAGGTATAGGACTCGGCATCGGGACCGGGTATGCTTGTTCACATATTGCAGTCAAAATAGTTAAAGTTGTTCCTCATTGGCCAATTGTGATCTCACTACAATGGATAGTTGTTTCTGTTAGTATATCCGTTTTCATCGGTATTATCTTCGGTCTATATCCTGCAGTGAGAGCATCCTGATTTTCACCTATTGAGGCACTGAGATCAGAATAAAACATAAAATAATGTATATCTCATAAGTTGACATTTACTACCTCAAAACAAGT
>VYFM01000393.1 GCA_009842375.1 Candidatus Poribacteria bacterium
ATATTTCATTCTGTATGTCCAAGCCATTCTACAACTAAAAAGTTACTCCTACAGTAAAAGAGTTTTCCAATAAATAGTGGTTGAAATGCATCACTAACCACGATTTATATTATTCGTGAGATATGCTAATGTTTGCCACAGCATAATCCATCTGTGTTTCTCCGAATTGGGAAGCAACTTTGACTAAATCAAGGATATTTACAACACCATCCATGGTGACATCAGCAGTTAGACTTTCCCCTATACTACCGAATTGGGAAGCAACTTTGACCAAATCAAGGATATTTACAACACCATCATCAGTTAGGTCTCCTGGTATGTTTTTTATGGTGATAGTAGATGTGATTTTTGCTGTTTCTGTGCTAACGTTTTCTGAGGTAGCTGTGACTGTGACCGCATACTCGTCAGGAGTCGATAGCATCATGGTAAGCACATCCACACTAATCGTCAATGTTACATCTGTAGATGCACCCGCTTCAAGATGTAACGAAGTCTCACTTAGCATCACTTCAATTTCCCCTGAAGTTGATAGTGATACAGTGTCTGACCTACTACCGATGTTTGTTATGCTGATTTTATAACTTGCTGTCGTTCCAGTCTCCTTAGTCTCAATCGTCACATCACCGACACTGACAACTTCTACTCCACAAGTAAATATAGTGGTGGTAGTGGTGATAGTTGCTGTTTTCGTGGGATCACCTTTTGAAGTTGCTGTGACGTTGACCACATACGTACCCACATCTGTAAGTGCATCTTCATTAATTATGATAACCACATCGGTATAAGCATTTGGTGTGAGGGTTACTGAGTTTCTGGTCAAGGTTGCTGTAACTGTTCCTTCAGTTGTCAATGATATTGTGTCTAATTCTATGCCAGTGTTTGTGATACGGATCGTATACAGGACATTGCCATTTCCATGTGGAATTTCTGTTTTTAAAGCACCTACACCCGATAACTTAATACCGTAAGGATCAGGATTTTCCTCGGTTTCTGCACCGATAGCAGAAGTGAAATATATAATAGGTATAAATGTGAGAAGTAGATATGTAGTTCTTTTTGACATTGAAATCCCTTCTTTCGATTTTGGTTAAGAACTATGTGGACTGTGTCTGTGAATCTCAACACATCACTTCAGGATTAATATTTTGTTGGTAGTACTGAAATCGTTTGCATCAAACCTATAGACATATATACCACTTGCGACAGGTTCACCCAATTTATTTGTTCCATCCCAATACGCTGCATTACTTTTACTGTGATATACACCAGATGCTTGATGTCCTAATGCTAAAGTTCGCACTACCTTACCCCGCATGGAATATATTGTTATCGTAACATCGCTTGGTTTTGCCAATTGAAATGGTATCCATGTCTCTGGATTACACGGATTCGGATAATTCGGAAAGACTCTCGTCTTTGGATAGACTGTAGTTGTTGTAATTATCTCTGTTGTTTGGAAATTGTCTCCCTGGGAGGTAGCAGACACTTTCACCACATATTCACCCGGTTGGGTAAGGGCAGTGCCCAATATCATCACTTTCATATCTAAAGACGTTGCAGATGCAAGGGTAACAGATTCTTGACTTAATGTTGCTTCGGCATCTCCTGAAGTTGCTAACTTTATAGTGTCGGTTGTGTCTCCTGTATTTGTAACAGTAAGATGAAAGGTAACACCATCACTTGCATCTTGTGTCTGGTTCGTCAATTCTCCTTGACCGATTAACCCGACACCATAAATAGGATCGGGTTTTATCATCTCAACACTGCTTACTAAATTCGTTATTTCGCTTGGACTCAATACTCTATTGTATAGACGCACATCATCAATGAGACCGCCCCATGAACCATTTTGATCCTTACCTCCTCTTCCAATGATGAACTTTTTGGCATTTTTGAGTTTACCTTCTGTCGCAGTGCTATTAAATGTTGGCTGATCAAGGACTCCGTTGACGTAAAGTGTTAACCCTCTACCGCTTCTCCATGTCAAAGTGATGTGTTGCCACTCAGTTGTTTGCACATTATTTGCACTCTCATAAATCTGATTCCCTTTTGTGGTGGAAATAGCTGCTTTTATAACATTCGTCCCACCACCGTCTAAACCTTTCGCGTCATACCGTATTGAGAATATTTCATCATTACCATTGGGTGTTGTAGGAAAAATAAAACCTTTGTCTGTTGCGATTCGATCGGATTTTACCCAAAGCGCTATGGTAAATGCATCCAATCCATTGATTAAGTCTGCGCCGTTCTCAACAACAACACCTTCGCTACTACCATCGAATTGTATTGCACCGCCAATCACGCCAGCGTTTGGTTTTAAGATTGCACCATCATGAATGATTGCGTTGTTGGATCCAGTTGAATCATATACGGTGTCTCCATCGATTTCATCAAAGTTCCAATGACCTATCAAACCTTTTAGCAACCCTAATTCTTCTGAAGAGAAAATATAGGTAACGGTGGTGATTTGAGCAAAAATCGTGTTTTCAGTTTCCGAAGTTGCAGTGACTTTAACCGCATAATCACCTGAAGCCGCGAACGCACTTCCTGGTACCGTTAGAGTTATTTCGGAAGATGCACCGGGACTTAGGGATATTGAACTTTTACTTAGTATGGCATTAATATCACCTTCTGTTGTCAACAGTATAGTGTCATCTGTGTTGCCAGTATTTGTTACTGTAAGGGTATAGTCAATACCCTCATTGGCATGTTGTAATCCAGCAGCTAAACTCTCTACACCTTTCAGAGAGACACCGTATATTGGCATAATATTAGTTGTAGTTGTGAACTGATCAAATTTCGTAATATCACCTACTGATGTAGCTCTGATTTCAACTGTGTGATCACCTGCAATCGCGGTATTTTCAGGCACTGTAAATGTAACAACTGAAGATGCTCCAGAGGCAAGCGATACTGTTGATTTGCTTAATGTGGTGGGGACATTACCTGATGTTGTTAATTTGAAGGTGTCATGAAGATTGCCAGTGTTCGTGACGGTAAAGATATATTCAATACCGTTTCCAGATTCAACTGTATCAGTTGTAAAATTTGCTACACCTGTTAAAGCGACACCGTGAAAGTGCTTAGATCTATTCGTAACGAATGGTAAATTTGTGATTTCATTGTCACTCAAGACTTTGTTGTAAAGACGTACATCGTCAACGAGACCGTTCCATGAATTATTATTGTCTTTACTACCCCTGCCGATTATCAATCTTTCAACGTCGGTAATTTCACCTTCGGTTGCCTTACTATTGAATGTTGGTTGATCAAGTACCCCGTTGATGTATAGGTTCAGTTTTCTACCTGTTCGCCATGTCAATGTGATGTGCTGCCATTCAGTTGTTTGTACACCGCTTGCACTCTCATAAATCTGCACACCGCTTGTTGTGGTAATCCCTGCTTTTATTACATTCGTCCCACTACCATCTAAACCTTGTGCGTCGTAACGTATTGAAAATATCTCATCTTTGTCGTTAGGGGTTCTTGGAAAAATAAAGCCTCTATCCGTGTTGACTTTAGAAGCTTTCACCCAAAGGCTTAACGTAAAAGCAGTCAATCCATTAATCAGGTCACCACCGTTTGTTACAATGGCATCTACCTTTCTACCCTGTACGTATAAAGCACCTCCAGTTTTCCCTTCGTTAAATCTGAGTGACGCTTCATCACTGAGACGCGCATAGTTACCGTTTCCGGTAGCATCAAATGCATATTTTCCTATTGCTTCATCAAAAGTCCAATAACCGATTAGCCTGTTATCCAATCCAAATCTATCTGTAGAAATGTCCAATACTATAGATGGATCAATGTCATTTATTGGAAATTTTCCGGGGTATCTTGCATTGCCATTAACATCTAAAGTCCTGACAATTACCGTTTTATCCTTTATTGTTGCGGTGTCAAGGTGAACGATTGTCCGATTACCTGTTATGGATTGACAACTATGCATCAATGTGGGACCGTGAAGAAAAAATATTTGATTGAGTCCATCTGGATCTGTCACTTCAAAAAATGCATGCGTATTATCCTGAGGATACTCAATAGTTGAAAACACCTCAACTTTTGATCCTTGCTCTATCCCAAGTTTACCACCGTTGAAGTATGGATTAAGATCCAACCATTCCGCTGCACATTCGGAAATTCTGTCTCGCGGACCTGGTCCATATGACATGATGTATCTACCGTCTCGGAAATCATGAGGTAGGACAAAGTTATGTCCTATTTCATGTGCCACAGTTATCCATGAAAAGCATCCACCAGATGCGGGGATAAGTGTGCGTCTTCCTGTATAGGCGACCCCACATGCTGATCCAATTGTTCCACTACCGTGATCCAGAAATACAACTAAGACGGTATTGCGCGTTTGAATCCTATTTGCAAATTCGCCGAAACAACTTGCTGGTTTGTTTTTATATTCTGCTGCGTTTTTCTTACCGATCACATGATGTATTACAACATCTCCATTTTCATCGGACTCAATTCTAAAAGTTTTTCTACCAAATCCATAGTTTTCCATCTGGTCTGCATAAAAATTTTGAACACGTGTTATCATATTCCCAATTTTCGTGTCTATGTCTTCCCGAACAGTTCGGTCCATTGGAAGAAAATAGACAATCTTTACAACATACTCATCAGATATTTCTTCCTGAGCATAACCAGGAAACAGGATGGTTGAGAGTACAACGATGGCAATAAACAAACGAAAATAGTTCATAAATCTGTTTCTTTTAGATTGTATAGTTAATATATTCTTTGAAAGAAAATTAGGTGAAACAGTTTTTGGGATTTTATAGGATGTTCTATTATGGATTTTAGCTAAGGTTCGGTATTTGTACCGAACCTTAGGTATTTTTTTATTTGTCAATTGGTGTTAAGGTGATGTTGCGATATGCAACTGGACCGTGATCCCCTTGTAACAGCAAGGGTCCCTTAGCACCTTCCTCTTCTAACATTGCACCACGAGTTACTCCAGCTACTTCTACGTTTTCGTGGACGATTTGTCCATTCCATACGACCTTGACGAAAGTAGCATTTGCAGTCTTGTTGTTGTTTGAATCAAATTTTGGGGCGCGGAAGGTTATATCATACGTTTGCCATTCCCCTGGGGGCTTACTTGCATTGACACGAGGAGGTACACCGTCAACAGGTTTGTTGTCAATCCAACGACAATAGACTCCTCCACATGATCCATAGTTGAGTTCTATTGCCCCCCAACTATCCAATATCTGTATTTCATACCTACCCATTACATAAACACCAGAGTTTGAACCTTGTGGCACCATAAATTCCACGTGCAGTTCACAATCACCGTGCTCATATTCTGTGTAGAGATCCGCTGTTCGTCCTGTGGGACCGTTATAGAATATTCCTTCGCCAGGGGTTGCAGTTAACAACTTATTGTCATCTGGATTGAGTGTGACTCCCCCGATAGCAGACCAAGCGTGTTCCGATGCACCACCTCTGGCGTGCCAATCATCAAGGTTTTTACGATTAAATAGTTCGACTTGGGTCATAAAGTTCCTCCATAT
>VYFM01000445.1 GCA_009842375.1 Candidatus Poribacteria bacterium
TTTGAGACAATGAATGATCGTGGACTCTCGCTCACGCCCACAGATATGCTGAAGGGGTATCTGCTTGCAAACATTGGCGACGCAGAATATCGCAACAGAGCCAACCAGCTATGGCGTAAACAGATAACACGGTTGCAGGATTTAGGGAAGGAGGAGGATGCGGACGCAATCAAGGCCTGGCTTAGAAGCCAGTATGCGACAAGTATCCGAGAGAGGAAACGGGGTGCAGAGCCACGTGACTTCGACCGAATTGGCACGGAATTTCATCGCTGGATACGGGAACGGGAGGAAGGCCTGGGCCTGTCCGCGAGCGCAGAGTTCGCCCGATTCATCGAAGAGAATTTTGCCTTCTACAGTCACTGGTACGCCTGTCTGCGCGAAGCCGCGGATATCCTGACAGTCGGGCTGGAGTCGATCCATTACTGTGCGGGGCACAATTTCACCCTGCAGTACCCCGTGCTGCTGGCCCCCTTGAGGCGCGATGATAGCGAGGAGATCATCCTGAGAAAACTGCGTATCGTATCTGCATTCCTCGATATTCTCATAAGCCGGCGACTCTGGAACTGGCGTTCGATCGGTTATTCGGCCATGCAGTACGCCATGTTTTTGGTCATGCGCGACATCCGCGGCAAGGATGTACCCGACCTAGTGAGCACTCTCCAGGAACGACTGGCCGGAGAGACAGAGACGTTCGTCACGAACGATCGTTTCAGTCTTCATGGCACGAACGGCCCCCGGATTCATCGCTTGCTTGCGCGGATGACCGACTTCGTCGAGACCCGGGCGGGACGTTCCTCGCGATATGAGGAGTATGTGAACCGGCGCGCACAAGACCCCTATGAGGTCGAGCACATTTGGGCCAATCATCCAGAACGCCACACCGATGAGTTTGGTCATCCGGCGGACTTTGCCGAATATCGCAATCGGATCGGGGGGCTGTTGCTACTGCCGAAGAGCTTCAACGCCAGCTACGGCGATCTTCCCTATGCGGAGAAACGTGGACACTACCTGAAGCACAACCTGTTGGCTCAGAGCTTACACGAAGATGCATACAAACGAGACCCGGGCTTCGACGCTTTTGTGCACTCAAGTGGGTTACCATTCCGGGGGCATTCCGAGTTCCGCAAGGCTGATCTGGACGCGCGACAGGAGCTGTATCGACGTATTGCCGAAGATGCGTGGAACCCGGAACGCCTAGCCAGGGAGGCTGAGTCATGATCGATGAACTCGGACCTTATTCCGCCATGAAGGACTCCGGCGCCGAGTGGCTGGGTGAGGTGCCGGTGCATTGGAAAGTCGTCAAGTTGCGGAGATACAATCAGGTATTTGCAGGCGCAACTCCAAGTCGCGCTATACCGGAGTATTGGGATGGTGGAACCATTCCTTGGCTCGCGTCGGGCGATGTCAACCTTCGGCGCATAATTGGTGCGAAGCAATTCATCACTCAAGCTGGCCATACTGCTTCCAGCACCAAGTGGATTCGTCCGAGATCACTAGTTCTTGCGCTGGCTGGTCAAGGCCGAACCAAAGGGATGGTCGCAACAATCGAATGCTGGACGACTTGTAACCAGTCGCTTGCGGCTATCGAGCCATCACCTAGAATGTCTGACCATAATTTCTTGGCTTACTATCTTCAGAGTCGCTACTTGGATATTCGCAGTTTGGTTGGAGATGGCTTACGAGACGGTTTGAATCTGGAACACGTTCGAGCGATCCCAACACCACTTCCTCCCCTGCCCGAACAAACCGCCATCACCCGCTTCCTGGACCACACCACCAGTAAGATCGAATGCTACATCCGCGCCAAGGAAAAACTGATTTCGCTTCTTGAGGAGCAGAAACAGGCCATCATCCACCAGGCTGTCACCGGTCAGATAGATGTTCGAACAGGCCAGCCTTATCCGGCATATAAGCCCTCTGGCGTTGAGTGGCTGGGCAATGTGCCGGTAAATTGGGAAATTCAACGTGCCAAAAGACTTTTTAGCTTGAGAACAGAGAAATCAGGATCTGCACATGGACTTGAACTGTTGTCAATTTATACACACATCGGTGTGCGTCCGAGAAAGGATCTTGAGGAAAAAGGCAACAAGGCTTCAACAACCGATGACTATTGGATTGTAAAGCCCGGAGATCTGATCACGAACAAATTGTTAGCGTGGATGGGTGCCATCGGAGTTTCTCACTACTATGGTGTCACGAGCCCTGCATACGATATTCTGATGCCAATCGTTGATCTCGAATCGGACTACTACCACCTTCTGTTTCGAACACCAACCTATCTACAACAGTTCAAGCAATACTCCAGGGGTATCATGGATATGAGGCTCCGCCTGTATTTCGATCAGTTCGGGCAAATTCCAGTCACTGTTCCAAGAATTGAGGATCAACAGGCGATTGTTGAGTTCTGCGACAAATCAACAATCCGAGTGAACGACAATATTCAACGAACAATTCGCCAAGTCGACCTCCTTCGCGAATACCGTACACGCCTGATCGCCGATGTGATTACCGGCAAGGTTGATGTCCGAGAAGCGGCAGCGGAACTGCCTCAAATCGACTCGGAAACGCACGAATATGGAGAAAATTCAATCCTGTCAGAACCGCATTCACTGAATACCCGACACGACAAAGAACAGGAGGCAAGACTATGACCAACTGGACAGAATGCAAGGCTGTGGAGAGAAACCCCCGCAAAATAAGCGGCGCCTGGGCCTTCACTGGAACGAGAGTGCCGGTCTACGCCCTCTTTGAAAACTTGGAGAGCGGCGCCACCGTGCAGGAATTCCTGGAATGGTATCCCGAAGTCGAGGCCTGGCAGGTCGCATCCGTACTCAAGCATGAAGCGGAATATCTCAAATCCACTGCCTGAACATGAAGATCCTGTTCGATCATGGTACCCCGGCGCCACTCCGGCATCACCTTCCTGAACATACGGTGGACCGATCCGCAGAGAATGGTTGGGAGATGCTGGCGAACGGGGAACTGATCCGCAAGGCCGAAGAGGACGGATACCGTGTCATCGTGACCACGGACAAGAACTTGCGCTACCAGCAGAACCTCAAGGACAGGGCGCTGGCGATTGTGGTGCTGGAATCCCCCGCCTGGCCCAAAGTGCGTCTTCGAACGGAAGAAATCCGGATTGCCATCGAAGAGGCGCTCCCCGGGGAAGTTACCGAAGTGCCGATCTGACAGGCGAATACCGGAACCGTGGCCACCGACACCAGCGAACAGGGGCTTGAACGCCTGATCTGCACCTCTCTTACCGGACATCCCTGTGATCCGAGCACGGAGATCATGGAGCAACCAGAGGCCGGTCACGACGAAGCAGGCTGGAGTGGCGGAAACTGGAGGGATTACGACCGCGAATACTGTGTCGACCGCCATCAATTGGATTCTTTTCTGCGCACCACACAGCCCAAGGCGGCGGAATCATTGGCACTGGGTGAAGATGGTCCGACACGGCGCAAGTTCCTCGCCCGGCTGCAGGGGGAAATCACGAAACGAGGCACCATTGATGTGCTGCGACACGGTATCCGGCACGGTGCCCACGACCTCACTTTCTTCTACGGCACCCCATCGCCCGACAATGAACAGGCGAAGAAACGTTTTGCACAAAACCGTTTCACCATCACCCGGCAGCTTCGGTACAGCCGCGACGAAACCCAGCGGGCGCTGGACATCGTGCTCTTTATCAACGGTCTTCCGATCATCACCTTCGAACTCAAGAACAATCTCACCAAGCAGACCGTGGCGGATGCGATCGAACAATACAGGAACGACCGCAACCCGCGTGAGAGGCTGTTCGAACTCGGACGCTGCGTTGCCCACTTTGCCGCGGATGAAGCCGAAGCGCGTTTCTGCACCCATCTTGAGGGCAAGAAATCATGGTTCCTGCCATTCAACCGTGGCTGGAACGATGGTACCGGCAATCCGCCCAATCCGGACGGACTCAAGACCGCCTACCTGTGGCGCGAGGTACTGACCCGGGAAAGCCTGACCGACATTCTCGAGAACTATGCCCAGTTGGTTGAGATCCGCGACGCACAGTCGGGAAAGAAGACCCGAAAACAGATCTGGCCCCGCTACCACCAGGTCGACGTGGTGCGATGCTTGCTGGCGCATGCTGCCGAGCATGGTGTGGGCCAGTGCTACCTGATCCAGCATTCGGCCGGAAGCGGGAAAAGCAATTCCATCGCCTGGCTGGCCCACCAGTTGATCAGGCTGGAAAAGGACGGGAATCAGATTTTCGACTCCATCATCGTCGTGACCGATCGCCGGATTCTCGACCGGCAGATCAATGACACCATCCGGCTGACCGCCCGGATTGCCGCCACCATGGGCCATGCGGAACACTCAGGCGATCTCAGGCGCTTCATCGAGTCAGGGAAGAAGATCATCATCTCCACGGTCCAGAAATTCCCCTTCATCCTCGACGAGATTGGCAATGAGCAGCGCGGACGACGGTTCGCCATCATCATCGATGAGGCGCACTCCAGCCAGGGCGGGCGCACCAGCGCCGCAATGGCGCAGGCGCTTTCCGAATCGGGAGCCGAGGGGCGGGTGGAGACGTTCGAAGATCGGATCAACCGGCTGATGGAGTCACGGCAGCTTCTCCCCAACGCCAGCTACTTCGCATTCACCGCCACGCCGAAAAACAAGACCCTGGAGATCTTCGGCGAGCCTGATCCACAGCCGGACGGTACGGTCAGGCACCATGCCTTCCACCGCTACACCATGAAGCAGGCGACCGAAGAAGGCTTCATCCTGGATGTGCTCTCCCACTATACCCCGGTGACGAGCTACTACAAGTTGGCCAAAACCATTGAGAACGACCCGGAATTCGATGCCAGCAAGGCCCGGAAGAAACTCCGGCGTTTCGTTGAGGGTCACGACCATGCCATCCGCCTCAAGGCCGAGATCATGGTGGACCATTTTCACGACCAGGTCCTGTCCCATCGCAAGATAGGCGGACAGGCCCGTGCGATGGTAGTGACCGGCGGCGTCGAACGCGCCATCCAGTACTTCAATGCCATCCGGAACTATCTGGTCCATCGCAAGAGCCCTTATCAGGCCATTGTGGCTTTTTCGGGCGAACGGGAATTTGGCGGAGAGAAAGTGAGCGAAGCCTCGCTTAACCGATTTCCTTCGAAGGATATCGAAAAGGTGTTTCGGAAACACCCGTATCGGATTCTCGTTTGCGCCGACAAGTTCCAGACGGGCTACGACGAGCCCCTGCTCCACACCATGTACGTGGACAAGATCCTGTCGGGGATTCAGGCAGTGCAAACCCTCTCCCGCCTGAATCGTGCACACCCGAAAAAACACGATGTGTTTGTTCTGGATTTCCAGAACGATGTAGAAACGATTCACGACGCGTTCACGCCGTTCTACCGTACAACCATTCTGTCCGATGAAACCGACCCCGACAAGCTGCATGACCTCCAGGCGGATTTGGACAATGCACAGGTCTATACATCTGATCAGGTC
>VYFM01000256.1 GCA_009842375.1 Candidatus Poribacteria bacterium
ATCTTATGCTGTATATAAGAGGCGCGATGAATTGAAATGACATGATTGTGATGTATAAGAAATAAGAATGTGTAATTATGGGTATATATCACTGATATAATAACTTTCCCAAAATTACACTGTTCACTGACTAATGTGAGACACAATTTTCTGTCAGGTCTTCTGAGATAAGTCTGAGGATGTACTGTGCGATATTACAAAGTAATAGTCCTATTCTGCTTTTTAGGTATAAGTGTCTGTATGTTCTATTTTCTTATGAAAATGGAAGAATCCGAACGAAAAAAGAAAGCTGCTTCCATTCCAATTGAACTTCCTTACACATGGGTCGGGAATATCAGTAAAACATCAATTGCTGAACCTTCTGGCGTAACTTATCATCCATCAAGAAAAACGTTGTTCGTAGTAGATGACGGTGGTTTTCTGCATGAAATCAATACTGACGGAGTGAGTATAAAAAAAGGAGATCTTCAAGGTCTTGACCTTGAGGGTATAACGACTAACCCGATGACAGGATGGCTATATGCTGTTGTTGAAGATGACGAATCTATTCTGGAAATAAATCCCGAAACACTCACTATTCGTAGAGAATTTAAAATTAACCGTATATTTGATGGAAAAACACTTCTCGAAGAGGGTGGTATGGGTGTGGAAGCAATCGTATTTGTACCAGATCCTTCGCATACGGAGGGTGGTACTTTCTGGGTAGGTAATCAAACATTCAATATCAAACCCGGTGGTGAACTTTCTATTGTATGTGAGGTGGAGGTACCCCTTAACAGTTCTGATGCGGAAACAGCGGAAGGAACTATTGTCCGTTATTATAAGATGGATTTCATTGATATATCAGGTCTTGGTTACGATACACAAAGCGATTCTCTGGTGTTAATTAGTGATACAACAAACCTACTGGTTGAACTCAAACGTGATGGTAACTTAATCCATCGGTATCTATTACCAGGGGATGATCAAGAAGGCGTTACATTAGATGGTCTCGGTTATATGTATATAGCACAAGAAAACGGACAAATCATCAAGTTGGCAGATCGTCGCCTCCGTTAGTATCGGTGTCAGTTAGGCGAAGGAGCACAACACCTGGCATTAAATCCAAAATAGGATTGAGAGAGGCATACTGTTCTGCTGTATACCCACAATCTACACGCCACAATATCTGCACATTACCCTCATCATAGATAACACCAGATGCAAGTATATTACCATTATCGTCTTCTAACTGAAAACATCTACGACGTTTAGTGTCCATAGCAGGACCTCAGTGTGACAAATCGATTCATTTTCGTTTGAACAACAACTTACCTCTTAAATTTCAACAAAATCAGTATCTACTTTATGTGCGATTACTCCCGCTTCGTGTCCACGATTTAGCAGTTCCTGTACTGCTGTTCTTCCACTATCCCCATAGTCTAACGTATAATCATTCACATACATCCCAACGAATTTGTCAGCAAGGTCTGTTTCCATATCACGCGCATAAGTCATTGCATATTCAAGTCCAAGTTCACGATTGTCAAGTGAATACTGTATACTCTGTTTGAGCAGGGACGTAATATCACGTATTTTCTCAGTTCCGAGGTTGCGTCGAATTACATTTGCCCCAAGAGGCAATGGCAATCCAGTTTCGTCATACCACCATTCCCCTAAATCAACGATTTTGTGAAGTCCTTCACGCGCATAAGTGAGTTGTCCTTCGTGAATGATGAGTCCTGCATCAACTTTACCGTTCTGCACAACGTCAATTATCTGATCAAAACGGTGTGTTTCTGTTTTAACGTCAGCGTTGTAAAGTTTCATTGTCAAATAGGCGGTTGTCATTTCACCGGGAATTGCAATTCGTTTGCCAGTGATGTCGCTTATTGGTTCTTTAGAGACGATGAGCGGTCCGTAATTATCTCCGATACTCGCCCCACATGGCATAAGTGCATAGTCTTTTGCAACGTAGGCATAGGCGTGAACTGAAATTGCAGTAACTTCGAGCTCCGCAGCCAAGGCACGTTTATTCAAGGTTTCAATGTCTTCAATTACATGGACTATTTCATAGGGTTCAGTCTTAATTACATCTTTTGCGAGTGCATAGAACATGAATGCATCATCAGAATCTGGACTGTGTCCGATCCTAATTATCTCTGTTTCTGTCATTCTGGTTTCCTTTCATACATTGTCTTTTCTATCTGTATGTGGTATTATTGTAAATCTCATAGTGTAGTAACAGTTAGGAAATCACACCTTTTACTTCATTACTTTTACAAAATTCTTCAATGGCACAAAAATATCTATACCTTGTTGCAATTCCATTTCAACTCAACGAACTCGCTGCCGCAGAATCTGTAGCGTTGACAGGTGCTGCACCAGATTCACACGGTATCACGATTTCAAATACATGTGTTGATACTCGTCGTGGAGCTTACTTAAAAAGTTGTACCGAAATTCTCTTTGAAGCTGCAAGTGTTAAAGAACTCTGTGCCAAAATTCGTTCAGCGGAATTATATGCGGATGCTTTCCGTGTATCCGTTATAAAAAAACCGCGAAGTCTTAATCTTGACTCAATGATACTGGCACGGCAGATCGGAGGTGTAATTGGTGGTAAACCGAATTTATCCTCACCACAGATTGTATTTATGACAATCATTACCTCCGAAAAAATTTGGTTTGGTCGTCTCTTATCAGAATCGGATGGAATCTGGCAGGAATACAATCAACGACCCTATGTCACATCAAGTTCACTTCCTGCCAGGTTAGCACTTGCATTGGTCAACCTTGTTAGTTCTCCTAGTGAACATCTACTTGACCCATGTTGTGGTACCGGTACAATTGTTATGTCAGCAGCACATTATGGAATTCGTGCAACCGGTTATGACATCAACCCGCGCATGGTAGGTGCTACTACAAAGAATCTACAACATTATACCTTAAAGGCTGATGTTGAATTAAAAGACGCAAGAGAAATAAGCGGGAAATTCGATGCGGTTGCTACAGATCTGCCCTATGGCATTAGTCTTGTTAAGGATACTGCAGCAACAGCAGAAATACTTTCCAACCTGAGAACTTGCGCACCAAGAGCTGGTTTTATAGATATCAGAGACCTAAGCAAACCATTAGATGATTTAGGTTATAACGTAGAGGCAATAATCCCTGTTCCAAAACTACGCCTTTTAAGACGTATTTTTATTACCTCCAACGTTGATCAATAATCATCTATATTTTCATAAAAGTCGGTTTCTGTTAAATATTCCCCTTCGTCAAGTTCATCTTCCTCGTAGTCTTCATAGTCCTCAAGTGTCAATAGTGAACCAAGTTCGTTTGGATTATCTATATATATCTTGCAGATCCATCCGTCCCCTTCAGGCACACTATTAACAATATCTATATCGTCCTCCAAGATTGGGTTTACTTCGTATATTTCACCAGCAACTGGGGCGTACAGATAAAAATTCCCACCAGTTTCAGTTTCAATTCTACCAATAATTTCTCCTTGTTCACATTCTTGTTCTGGAGAGATGTCTATATAAATAATCTCACCGTATATGTGTTGTGCGCGTTCTGTGATGCCAATAGTTCCTTCCGTATCATCAACTTCAATCCATTCATGTGTGGTTGTATATTTCACTATGCTCAAAGTGTATTCCTCCGAAATTTTATACTCACTTTAAACTTGTTGATGTGATTCCAATGTTTTGAATCTGTTCTTGAAGAGTTGCTATTTCTGTTTGCTGAATCCGAATTGTGATATTCGGATTAGGATCATATTCAATGTTGATTACTTGACCACCTAAACGTTCACATAGGTTGACGACTGTTCCTATGCGATTGTAGGTAGTTTTTACACGTAAGTCTTGATAATATATCCGAGTAACTAAAGTAGCATTTTCAATGCACAATCGTGCGCAAGTGCTATACGCTCGTATCAGGCCACCGACTCCAAGTTTTACCCCTCCATAATATCTTGCGATAACAATAATTGTATTCGATAATCCAGCTGAACCTATCGCAGCAAGAATAGGTGGACCCGCAGAATTTGTCGGTTCCCCCGCATCTGTTGAATATTCTAATTTATCGTCCCCATTACTGAGACTATAGGCAAAGCAGTAATGGGTTGCTTGACGTATACGACCTTGGACATCAGATACAAAGGTTTTAGCCTCATCACGGTTTTGTATTGCAGTTGCATCAGCATAAAACCGAGACTTCTTTACAACATATTTAGCAGTTGCAATCCCGATTATTGCCTGATATTCTCCTGACATAATTCACATTAGTGTTAGACCTAACTCCATACCTATATATGACCGATAAGTCATCAATTGAGTTTGTTTTTTAATTTACGTTCAAGAATCAATAACAATACATAAAAAGTGCTTAAAAATCTTGTCCTATTGAAAAAGCATAAACAGAAGTGCCTTGAACAATGTGTATTCTTTCATCTTCAACAATAGTCGGGGTGAACTCTGGGGTATAAGAAGCATTAAGTGTTATATTGCCAAACTGTACGCCAATTCCCAAGCAGAGACCTTCCGCTTTCCAAGTTCTTTCTTCCATTTCATAATCATTATCTTCTAAAAGATAAACAGAAGCATATCGTTTCTCAGTATCTCTGAGGTATCCGATTCTACTACCAAAACGGTTGTTGTGCCATATTTCAATACCAAGGTTTGTCCTGACTCCATCGGTAAATGGTGGATGCACATCCATACCGATACGTATCATAGTTTTTGAAAAATCACGTTGATATGCAAAACCTGCGATAACATCACGGTTTATTTTATCTGGAATGAATGGATCTACGAATGACAACCCGTTGCTTAGATTTCGGACGACAATTCCTGCCTGAAAAGACTTGCCAAATTGTTGAATGAGACCAATATTATATGCGTAACCCCGTCCAAAATGTTCCTTATTAATTGTATCAGTCACCTTAGAACGTACCCACCTTGCATCAAAACCAATAGTAGTGCCTTCCAAGAAATTGATAGCGTATCCGATACCAAAAGCAATGTTATTTTCAGGAAAACTATTGAGAGCTTTTCCTTCATGATTTACACGTCGAAAACTACCTTCATGCACTAAGGATAATGCGGCACCGATTGTTCCGTATCTTCCTATTGGAAATGCCCAATTAAGTGTTTCAATACCCGAAGCCCGTTGTTCAAAACGGCTATGATCCTCGTAGTCAGCGTCATAATTCGGTTTCGAAAGAAGCGCAATAGTCCGAGGAAAACGGGTCATGTGTATTACAAACCGATCTCCATCTGCAGCAATAATTCCTGCGGGATTGTTACCGAGTGCATTGGCACCATCAGTGGAACCAGCAAAACTACTACCCATTCCACGATGATCAGCACCGTGTAATTGTTTGAGAAACCGGTCTGCATCTGCCGTTAGGCGCACATCTGATGCAGCTGTAGTTGGTATGAAACAAAAAAGAATTAGATAGAATATACAAAATGACGATAGAATATATTTACTAT
>VYFM01000693.1:0-3456 GCA_009842375.1 Candidatus Poribacteria bacterium
ATTAGAACGTCCTCAATATTCTTTGAAAAGCCGTTGGAGTACAAAGTTTAGTCTATTGGAAGGCGTTGATGAGGTGCGTTGGTACGATGCCGGAGAGAGAACAGCTACATTTTATCGAAATTATCAAAATAGTTACGGTGAAATAATGCGATACTTTGGTGAAAGACATCAACAAGTATATACCGGACTATGGATGAGTTCCCTTCTTACGAAAAATGAAATAATTGAATTGTCAAATAATTCCATGGCTATGCCGTTAGATCGGAATATCAAAAGAGTAGGTATTACAGTAGGGAGAAAAAGGGTGTACCATCGTCAAACACGCTTTCTCAAAGAGATGGGTCCCACTGAATATTTCAACACTGGGGCTGATTATAATGCATCCATAGGCTATGCGTCTCCTTGGTTCGGGTCGGAACGGTCAGAATCAATTTCTGGAATCTCTGTCAGGTCAGGATGGACAATAGGAAATCGTTTCCTAAGTGAGACACTGGTTGGTATTAGGTCCATTTTCACGAATCAGATTGAACGTTCTATTCTACAAGTAAAAAGCACACTGTTTTTTAGAGATACTTTCAAATCTGGTGACGATATCTATACGGTAGCTAAAGGTTTTCGGAAGAACGGACTTTTTGATTTTCACCATACATTTGTTGTGCAATTTAAAACCGAGACGCAGTTCGGTTTAAGCGGTGAAAGTCAGGTCATACTTGGTTCATACAGCGGCTTACGAGGGTACGATTACCGGCAATTTAGCGGTGAAAAAATGATGTTGTTAAGACTTGAATCTCGAACTGTTTTTGGTGGAGCAATTTTTGAGAAAATTGACGACGCAATTGCAGCAATCGCAACATTTTGTGCAAAACCTTTCGTAGATAATCCTATACGTCTTGGACTTGTGTTAGGTGCTACTGTCTTTGCTGATACTGGATATATCTGGAACGGACAACATACTTTTGATATTAGGGAGCCCAAACGGAGTGTTGGGATTGAATTACGTGGTAGTTTTTCAAGAGTTAGCAATACTGGTATTTTCCGTATTGAACTCGCATTTCCACTTGATCCTCCTTATTCTCCATCTATCAAACCAAAGTTTGAATACGGATTTCTCCGAACGTTCTAATAGTATTGTGTAGTGCAATCATACTGTTTATGTTACTGTAAAATAGATTCTGATTACTTTCCTTCATAATTACGAACTTAATCCAACCTACCAGAAGCGGAACGAAACAGTTATGGATAACCCGTCACATCCGTTAACTGAGAACATAACATTTCGAGCTATTGTTCTGGGTCTGCTATCTCTTCCACTCAATATCTATCTTGTTGTTCAGACAGAAACAGTATGGACAACACAATACCCCACTACGATGGCGATATTATTCAACGCCATCTTCACGCTTTTCTTGGTAGCAATCTGCAACTTATTTCTAACACGATACTTACCAAAATGGAAGTTCACACAAGCAGAAATGTTGACGGTATACCTCATGGTTACCTTGGCATGTGTTGTGTGCGGACATGATTTGTTACAAGCAACGATGTGCGTTCTTGGTCACGCAAGTTGGTTCGCTACACCCGAAAACGAATGGCAATCCCTTTTCTTCAGATACATACCAGATTGGATTGCTGTGATGGACAAACGTGCCTTAACAGGTTATTATGAAGGCACATCAAACCTATTTGAAATTGATCATATTCGGGCATGGATTACCCCTGTCCTATTCTGGTTGCTATTTTTCTCAGCACTTGCATTTTCTATGATGATGCTCAGTGCAATCCTCCGTAAACAGTGGATTGAACACGAAAAACTAAGTTACCCTATAATATTACTCCCTTTTGAAATGACGAAGGGAGCTGCATTCTACCGAAATAATCTTCTTTGGATCGGATTCGGTATCGGTTTTGGTCTTGATTTGATAAATGGGTTGAATTTCATTTATCCCAATATTCCTGCAATTCCAATACGGCATGATATTGGACGGATGTTCACCGAAAAGCCTCTGAATGCTATTGGGTCAACTCCTATCCACCTAAACCCTTATGCCATAGGTATCGGGTTCCTAATGCCTCTGGATTTGTCGTTATCCTGTTGGTTATTCTATCTATTTTGGAAGGTGCAGCTTGTCTTTGGATCAATGACTGGTTTGAATCAAACACCGGGATATCCACATATTGATATGCAATCACTTGGGGCATACTTTGGTTTATGTTTTTTCGCAATCTGGATTACACATAAACACCTGTGGAAGGTCTTCCGTAATGTTATAGGAATGGAGAGTGATATTGATTCTGAAAGTGAACCGATTGGTTATCGCATGGCATTCGTTGGTTTTCTGATAAGTATTGCTATTGTTTTTGGATTTTGCTTAAAAGCAGGTATGTCGTGGTGGGGGATACTCGGCTTTTTTAGCATACATTTTATACTGGTATTAGCTTTTACACGGATGCGTGCTGAACTCGGAACACCAACAATGGATTTCTATCGGGCAGGACCGAGTTTTTTCCTTACCTCACTCTTTGGTTCAAGGAAAATAGGGGCACAGACATTGACTGGTTTTGCTTTCCTATACGGTTTTACACGGAACTACCGTTCGCAACCGATGCCGAATCAACTGGAAGGATTCAAACTTGCTGATAAAGGATCAATCAATAGCAGCCAACTGCTTTGGGTGATGTGGGGTGCCTCGGTCATTGGACTACTTATTGGGTTTGTTGCCTTCCTACATGCTGGTTATCAACACGGGAGTTTGGGAACGTGGCGTGGACAGGAAGCATTCAATGATCTCCAACGATGGCTAACCTTTCCAAGTGATACTGAATGGCGACATCTTGGTTTCTTCGGTTTCGGTATACTCCTTACCCTAAGCACACTCTTTATGCGTTTGCGCTATCTATGGTGGCAACTACATCCACTTGCATATCCTCTTGCGGGTAACTGGAATTTCGGTAGACTCTGGTTTCCTGTTTTCCTTGCATGGGTCATAAAATCCATACTTGTCAGGCATGGCGGCCTTGGAGCATACCGCAAGGCACTCCCGCTGTTTTTTGGTGCAATGCTGGGTGAATTCGTTATGGGCAGCCTCTGGGCAATTCTGGGTTTATCTTTAGGGCAAAGGATGTATTCCTTCAAGCATTGGTAAATCTACTGTTATCTATATTGAAAAACCAGAAAATTGACTGCCTTATCAGGTTTCTGCTAAAAATCATTCAGAACTTCATCATGCTTCAACGAAGTCACCCTAACTAATTGTCATCCTTCTTATCTTTCTTATTCTTTTTTGACCGAAGTTCTTGAAGGATCTCAACAACTGTTCCCATCTGTTCTTCTAATTTGTCAAGTCGGTCATCAACGGGATCAGATTTTTCATCATCTTCTATTTCAACAACTTCAACCGTTGCTGAACCGTCAGATTCGGAGTCTTCGGAATCCGTTTCTCTTATACTGAAGATGGA
>VYFM01000693.1:3466-5456 GCA_009842375.1 Candidatus Poribacteria bacterium
ACATCACCCACATCTTTCATGACGTTTCCAATCGTTTCCTTTTCTTTTTTAAAATCAAGGTCGAAATCAAATCCCATTCCTTCTTTAAGATAGTTTGCAACTTGATGGTATGCCTGTCCTATATCCCCGACAGACGCGTCCTCGTTTAATGGGTCAAACAACCCTTCTGGTAGTGCTTCTAAATCATATAGTCTTGCCAAAGCATTGTTGTATTGTCGGATGCACCTTGCTTCCCCACTGGATAAACCGTCTAATATAGAAGCTTTATCAAGATGTCTTGTAGTTGCCTCTAACATGCGGACGATTCTCCGAATTTCTCGTTGGGTATCACGTTCGTTACTCATTTCAAATCTCCTTAATATGACATTTGATACTATAGAGTCTTTAATATGGGAAAAAGATAGTTAAAATTGTGAAAAACGCATATTTTTTTGTCTTTGTGTTTTGAGATTACACCGCATCCTTTAATTCGGCAACATTTCTGCGGATTTTCATAGTTGCCTTAATTATGTCTTCCATATCCCTTACATTTCCCATCAGTACATTCTGGCTGAAAGCTAAACCTGTTTGACATATCTTCTCAGTTTCGAGACACTCAACATTTGAATAATCAAGGTTTTGACCGAATAGGTTGGATTTTAAGAATGCCGAACGATACATCGGAGTTGTATACCAATATCCTATAGGTATGCCTTCTGCACGCATTGCCTCAAGAAACGTCGCGCGTGAAATACCCTCAAACTCCTCAGAATCAAAAATCGCTTTATATCCGTGAGAACCACAACGAGTAGCACGTGGGTCAATTCTGGTAACTTTGATGCCGGGAATTTCACCAAACCACCCATCTAACCAACGCATATTCATGTGTCTGTGGTTTGTTTCCTCTTCAAGCCTTGTTAATCGTGAGAGGAGTATTGAAGCCTGCCATTCTGTCATCCTGAAGTTTCCACCAAACGGTTCAATATTACCAAATTCCGCTTCAGGTGGCGTGCGTCCACAATTGTGTAATGCAAAAGTCCGTTCATAAAGTTCCCTGTCGTTGGTTAATATAATGCCACCTTCACCGGCACATAGGTTTTTGGAAGACTGGAAGCTGAAACAACCGAAATCTCCCCAACTTCCCACACCTTTTCCACGCCATTCTGCACCATGTGCCTGTGCACAGTCCTCAATAAGTTTGAGATTATGCTTTTCTGATATTTCGGTGAGTCCATCTAAGTCAGCAGGATAACCTGCTATGTGCACTGGTAGAATTGCTTTGGTCTTTTCGGTGATTGCCTCCTCAATCTTGGAAACATCTAAGAGGAAACTGTCAGGTGCAGTATCAACAAAAACTGGTACTGCATGTGTCATAAGAATAGCGACTACGGTAGCCTGAAAAGTATACGCAGTGGTAATTACCTCATCGTCTGGACCGACCTCAGCTGCTTTAAGGGCAATGTAAAGTGCGGAAGTGCCACTATTGACGCAAACACCGTATTTTGCACCTTGGAATTCGGCAAATTGTTTCGCAAATTCAGGCACATTTGTTCCACCTACACCCCATCGCTTACTATTGTAGATTTCCTCAAATGCTGCTATGTCTGCTGGGTCAAGAGTGGGCCAAGAAGGAAAGGACTCGGTTCGGGTCGGTTCACCGCCATTAATTGCTAAATTTGCCATATCAAAACTCCAGAGGTATTTTAGGTGTAAACTCATTCACGAATTCTGGTGGAAATATACCTGATGAAACTTCATCAATTAAGTTGGTTAACGCATTCCGTGCTTTCTTTGCTAAATCAGTCGAAATAAAACCTTCCTGAATTGCAGTTTCAAATTCATCCTCATCTTGGATTTCATAACTGCCATTCGGGGATATCCACAAATCAAGAAATAGGTCAACAATCTCAAATGTATCTGAATTGCGAATTACAGGCTTGATAATATCACAATAATAACCAGTCCATTCATTATTCAGATTGTATATTTTGCCGATGTCATACCACTTTCC
>VYFM01000379.1 GCA_009842375.1 Candidatus Poribacteria bacterium
AATTGGCATAAAATGCTAAGATTGGAATTACCGATATGAACTACCTGTACTTGTTGTAGGAGTGACTCACAATTCCCTATTGCATAAACTAACATTTTAAGAGTGGACAGACTACTGAAACCAATTTAAATGTTGCTTCACCATTGCCTATTATATGCTGTAATTAGAACTGCAATTTCACTTGAGGCAGAGTCATCAAGCCATTGGTAACCGCTATAATCTGGTTCGGTGAAGGGATATAATAACTCTAATGCAAATTCCCATTCTTGACGTGTCAACTGCCAAGTAAAATGATTTTCTGTATTCTCTATCAAAACTGCACCAATATCTTTATCACTAACTTGTGCCGATAGTCTGCACCCATCAACTGGAGATATAAAAGGCAAAGCGTGTATATCCACTACCGCGCTATTGTCCGCAACCAGATTGCTTAACGCTTGGTATAACTTCTCTGCTTCCTCTGGTATAGATGGATATAGAATCACCAGAGGGCAGTATCGAGAACCTTCTGGTATGAACTCAAGATACATTAACCCACCTCTTAAAATCTATGGACATTGACACCATTTGTTGGTAATATAGGATATTATCTCATTTTATCACGTGCGTCATAGAAAAGCAACTTTTTCAAATACAAAGGAAAAAACATGCCAGGACCATTGACAGGAATAAAGGTATTGGATTTAACAAGAGTACTGGCAGGACCCTATGCAACGATGATACTTAGTGACCTCGGCGCAGAAGTCATCAAAATTGAACAACCTGAATCTGGCGATGAATCCAGACGTTTTGGTCCATTCAAGAACGGATTTAGTCTCTACTTTATGAGTGTGAATCGTGGCAAACAGAGTGTAACACTTAATCTTAAAACAGAACGTGGTATACATATATTCAAACAACTTGTCAAACGAAGCGACATCTTAGTAGAAAACTTTCGCCCAGGAACGATGAAAAAACTTGGCTTAGATTATGCATCTCTAAAAGATGAATATCCTTCACTGATTTACGCATCATGTTCCGGATTTGGACAAACAGGTCCCTATGCTTCAAAAGGTGCTTACGATATGATCATCCAAGGGATGGGAGGTATTATCAGCATTACAGGTGAACCTGATTCCCCTCCTGTGCGAGTCGGAACATCTATTAGTGACATAACTGCAGCACTCTTCACAACTATAGGTATCATGTCAGCACTACACCACCGAAACAATACTGGAAAAGGGCAGTTAGTGGATGTAGCAATGTTGGATAGCCTTGTAGCAGTGTTGGAGAATGCAATTGTTCGTTATTTTGCAACAGATGAAATCCCACAACCCCTCGGTAGTCGGCATCCAGCAATCACACCATTCGAAATATATGAATCCACAGATGGACACATTATTATTGCGATTGGTAACGATAGTTTATGGGCAAAATTCTGTGAACATATTGACCATAAACATCTGATCTTTGATCAACGGTTCAAAACTAACGCAGAACGAACTGAAAATCACAGCGATCTGTTTCCTATACTCTCAGAGATAATGCGTCAACGAAAAACTGACGAATGGATAGAATCCCTTGAAAAGATTGGAGTCCCGTGTGGTCCAATCAACACTATTGATAAGGTTGTCAATCATCCACAAGTTCAAGCACGTGAAATGATTACAAAAGTTTTACATGAAATAACAGGTGCAGTTGAGGTGCCTGGTGTGCCGATAAAACTCTCTGATACATCTTGTGCTGTTGATGTCCCCGCACCAAACCTTGGTGAACATACGGATGAGGTGTTGAAGAATATGTTGAACATATCACATGATGAAGTAAAGCAGTTGAAAGAAGAAGGAATAATATAACCTTGTAGAAACACATTTTTGTCTGAGCAAGGTTGCACAGGAGTAACGAGAAATTATGTCAGAAAAACCCGATCAAGTCCTATCTGGTACCACGCAATTAACTTTTAAAGGGGACCTTGCCGCACAGATGGTTGAAGATCTTGATAACTATACATCTCGCGCTATAAAGACAGCAGCAGAAAAACGCGAAGCATTGTGGCATCGGGATTACAGTTCTCATATAGCGTATACAGAATCTGTTGAACCGAACAGACAACGTTTCATAAAGCAGATAGGGTGTTATGATGAACGCCTACCGATAGACGCACTTACTTATCATGGAACGACAAATTCCAACGAACAAATTGCATCTGGTGAAAATTTTACAGTATCGCGCGTTCGCTGGCAGGTGTTTGATGAGGTAGAAGGTGAAGGTCTATTGTTAGAACCTACTGACACATCACAAGTTGTCGCACAAGTTATCGCCGTACCAGATGCAGATTGGACACCAGAAATGATAGCTGGTATAACTGATGAACTCCCACCCTCAGCACAGTTTGCACGCAGTTTAGCAGCGTCTGGGTTGCGTGTTGTTGTACCGCTCCTTATAAATCGTGATGATACCTACTCAGGTAATCCGAAAATCGGAAGATTTACCAATCAACCGCATCGTGAATTCATCTACCGTATGGCATATCAATTGGGAAGACATATCATCGGGTATGAGGTGCAGAAGGTCTTATCACTCGTAGACTGGATGACTTCTTATGATAAACCCGTCGGTGTTATGGGCTATGGTGAAGGGGGACTGATTGCCTTTTACAGTGCTGCGGTAGACACACGAATTCAGGCAACGGTAGTCAGCGGATATTTTCAAGCGCGTGAAGAAGTATGGCGTGAACCGATTTATCGTAACGTGTGGGGACTGCTGCACGAGTTTGGTGATGCGGAAATAGCGAGTCTCATTGCACCACGTCCGTTAATCATTGAAACAAGCCGAGGTCCTGAAGTTATTGGACCACCCACTGCACGTAACGGTCGTGGTGGAGCTGCACCTGGACAACTTGTCTCACCGCCTATCGAATCAGCAAAAAGTGAATATAACCGTGCACGCGAAGTGTATCAAGAACTGGGTTGCGAAGATAACATCCATCTGTTTTCACCAGAGGATCGTCTATCTGGCTCCAATGAAACAGTGTCAACTTTTCGGACGAGTCTCGGTATTGAGAACCCACATAATGACAATAACCAACCGCTTTCTGTACAAACCACTGAAACGGACGATTACGAAGCACGTCAACAACGACAGTTTATGCAACTCGTCAATCTGACACAACGGTTTTTAAGGGAAGCGGAAACGCGAAGGCAGGAGTTCTTCTGGAACAAAACAGACACCTCTTCACTCGCAAAATGGGAAGAAACATGTGCAGATGCTAAATCCTATTTCTGGGATGAGGTAATAGGTCGGTGTCCTGAACCTGATATTCCTGCCAATCCGAAAACCCGTCTTATATATGACGAACCAAAATGGACTGGCTATGAAGTTACGCTTGATGTGTGGAAGGATGTTTTTGCTTACGGCATTTTGCTACTCCCAGATGATATTAAATCAGATGAAAAACGTCCTGTTGTTGTGTGCCAACATGGATTAGAAGGTAGACCACAAGATACTGCTGATCCTAACATAAAATCTGTCTATCACTCTTACGCTGCACAGTTGGCAGATAGGGGTTTTATCACCTACGCACCACAGAACCCATATATTGGTCAGGATGCTTTCCGCGTAATTCAACGGAAAGCAAACCCAATTAAGTGGTCGCTTTTTTCATTGATTGTACGTCAACATGAACGCACACTTGACTGGTTAGCAGAACTACCGTTCGTTGATGAAGATCGGATCGGTTTCTACGGATTATCTTATGGTGGAAAAACAGCGATGCGAGTACCAGCACTTCTGGAAAAATACGCCTGCTCCATCTGCTCAGCCGATTTCAACGAGTGGATTGTGAAAAATGCGACGTTTGACTCTGGGTATAGCTACATGTTCACAGGGGAATATGAAATGCCAGAGTTCGACTTAGGAAACACCTTCAACTATGCCGAAATGGCAGGATTGATCGCACCTCGTCCATTTATGGTTGAACGCGGTCATGATGACGGTGTAGCACCGGATGAGTGGGTCGCACATGAATTTGCAAGAGTACGTCGTCTTTATGTCCGTCTGGGTATAACAGACAAAACTGAGATCGAATTCTTTGATGGTGGACATCAAATCAACTCAGATAAAACATTCCAATTCCTGCATCGATACCTGAATTGGCAACAACCGTAAAAGGATAAAAATGATATATTCCATATCTGTCATAGCGGGACTTGAAAATATCGCACGTCAAGAGATTAATTCACTCATCGGTGATACCAAACAATTCAAAATAATCTTGCGAAAACCGCAAAGAATTGTTTTCCAATATACGGGTAGTCCAAAAGACCTATTGTCGTTACGAACAGCGGAACAGTTGTTCCTCGTTGTCCAGCATATTCCGAATATGACCCGTTCGCGTCGCTCCCTAACTGCTATCAGTAGTTCACTGACGCGTTTCAACTTTGCGAAAACCTTTGATTGTTGTCGTCAGGTAGGTATCAAAATAAGAAAACGAATTCAGTTTCGTGTTATGACAAGGATGTCAGGTTTCCGCAATTTCCAAAAAAGGGATTTACAACAGATAATTGAAAGAAGCTTGATTGACCGAGGTTGGCAATTAACACGGTCAGGATCGGGAATAGATGTGTGGGCAGAGATGTACGGTGAGGATGCATACATCAGCATTCGCCTTTCCAAACCTGATATGGCACAACGTTCATACAAGCAAACAAGTGTTCCTCATACGCTTAAACCAACGATAGCGTCCAGTATGGTGAGACTATCACAACCGCAACCTAACGACATCTTTTTGGATCCGATGTGTGGGGCGGGTACTATTTTGCTGGAACGTGCTTTTGCTGGTCGTTATCGTTTCTTGATTGGTGGAGACTTGTCTGAAGGAGCATTGGACGCAACTAAAAGGAATTTTGGCAGGCAGCACCAACCACGTCAGTTTATTCACTGGGACGCACAATCTTTACCTATACAAACCAATTCTGTTGACAAAATCGCCTGCAACCTACATATAGACGAAAACAAGTCTAACCTACCACAACTATACAGAAAAGTCCTCACCGAATTTGAAACTGTAATTAAGCCTGGAGGAAAAATGGTACTGCTTTCCATGCAGCCCACCCTTTTAAACAAGATACTCAAACAGCAGGAATCAATGAAAACGAGACAGCAGGTGGGAATCAATGTAGGTGGGAAACGAGGTAGGATATTTGTAGTTCACTGTTATTGAGTTGGCGAGGCACGGATGCCTCACCAACATTTACTTATACTACGATAATCTTTGACATACTCCCCCCGCTAAAGCGTGGGGGATTCTTCGCTCTCACATTAGCAGCTTTGCTACTAAATGGCGTTTCCTGCTTCCGTCTCTCGTGCCACAGATTGAGGTCTTAGTTGGACTCCACAGGCGTAACTTTCGGCATGCCCTGCCGTAGAAGTCGCAAAAGCGACACAAGTGTCTGTGCAACTTAA
>VYFM01000420.1 GCA_009842375.1 Candidatus Poribacteria bacterium
CATTATGGCAGCTTATAGAACTGCAATCGTTGGTGGAAGACGTGGGGTTCACCACGCTCAATGCTATGAAGGCATTGAAAACATGCAGGTAACCGCAATATGTGAAATTGATAAAGAGAGACTCAAGACCGCTGTAGATGAATTGAAAATTACTGGATATTCTGACTATGAAGAGATGTTAAGTGCTGAAAAACCCGATATTGTCCATGCTGTTACTATGCCAACTGTACCTCGACATATATGGGTTGAACCTGCGGCTGCAGCTGGCGTAAAAGCTTTGGTTATTGAAAAACCGATCGCACTCAGACCCAGTGAATCAGAAGCACTTGCTGCTGTACATCAGAAGACAGGACTTAAAATCATTGTCAACCATCAACGGAGATACCTTCCATTTGCAGAAAAACTTCAGGAGTTTTTGGATGAAGACAGTCTTGGTGAAATACACTTCATTCGTGCATCGACTCAGGGAGAAATAACCGATATGGACACTCATTTGATGGATGTTGCTCTATTCGCTCTTAAGGATATCCCGATAACACATGTATGGGGTGCAGTAGAAGGTAGCGAATGCTATAACAATCCTATTCTTAATTGTCCTGATAACTTGATGGCAATATATACATTTGAAAACGGTGCTCGTGTGTTATTTGAATCTGCAAGAACAGCATTTGGCACTATCGATTTTCCAGAGAGTAATCCACGATGTAACCTTGATTTTTGGGGGACAAAAGGACGTATGTGGTGGAGAGAAAACGGTTCATGGGGATATCAACTTGATGGCATGACACATCCATTCATCGAAAAAACTAATTTCGGTATTGATGACAGGTATGGACAACGTGTCTTCACTCAAGCAATCGCAACATGGCTTGATGATGAGAATCAACCACATCGTAATAGGTTGGAATTTGCTTTGCATGGGTTTGATATTATAATGGCTGCTTATCGATCAGCATTGATTGGAGAAAGAATAACATATCCTCCAAAACTCTCTGATGACGAATGGGTTGAACTGAAGAATAGGGTTATCGGAAATTGAAACCATAAACGTCATTTTAAGGAGGAGATGCGTTGGTAATCGCGCAAATTCATTGCACCTCGGACATTCTGCAGGGGCGAGGTTTCCTCGCCGCAGACTCACATACAGTTTGGTAGGTCGGTTTCGCTTACGCTCTACCCGACTTACAAGGTATCTATTGAATTGTGGAAAATATATCAGAAAAACCGAAAACTGAATAACTCTGTGTCTATCCATTTTACTAATTGACAGAAACCCATTGACGTGCTATTATGCATCACATAATATGATTTAGGAGAACAATATGCTTACTCAAACCCAAGTTGACACATTTCGTGGGAAAGGTTTTCTGCTTGGTAACCGTGTGCTTACGGATGAACAGGTCGAAGAATTACGATCTGAATTAGCACGCGTTATAGACGATTATGAAAAGCCAGATGTTAAGCAACCTGTACGTATCACTAACCTTGGGAGACAGGTAAAAAATCCTGTCATGCAAATCGTTAATATTTGGGAGGCTAGTAATGCCTACCGCAAACTTATATATAATCCCACAATTGTTGAGGAAATCGGTCAACTCACTTCTTCAACTGAATTACGTGTTTGGCACGACCAAATTCAATACAAACCACCAGAGGTTGGAGGTAAAAATGGGTGGCATCAGGATTCGCCGTTATGGGGCATTCTTATGCCAAAAACGAGTCAGGTAACCGCTTGGGTTGCATTAGACGATATTGATGAAAGTAATGGATGTATGCGGATGGTTCCCGGCTCATATAAATGGGGACCCCAAATGAAGTTTTTGGGTTCTGTTGGAGATATACACAATATGCATGACACCTTTGAAGATAATGAGTTGTCAGTAGAACTGTGTCTAGTTCCTAAAGGACATGTGCATTTCCACCATTCTCTAACGTGGCACGGTTCGCATGATAACACCAGTGGTGGACCAAGACGTGCCATAGCAGTTCACTATATGACCAATGAAACAATATATCATGAAGAAGGTAATCATCTCATGAAACCTTTTGTTACCGTCAATGATGGCGATATCTTGTCAGGTGAACATTTCCCACTTGTGATGGAATCTGGCATACCAACCAATCCAGAACTATAAATTTCTATGATACTAATTTGTAATGGAGACAGAAATGCTTAACCAAGCCCAAATTGATACTTTTCGTGAGAAGGGCTTTCTCCTTGGAAGTCATGTTCTGAATGATGAACAAGTAGAGGAATTACGTTCAGAATTGGCACGTGTGATTGATGACTATGAAAAAGAAGATATTCCACAACCAGTTCATATTGTCAACCTTGGTGGCAGGGAAGAAACACCAGTATGGCAAATTGTCAACATCTGGGAAGCGAGTCCAGCATTCCAACAACTTGTATATAATCCTATCATCGTTGAGGAAATCGGTCAACTCACTTCTGCAACAGAGGTAAGAGTTTGGCACGACCAAATACAATATAAACCACCACAAGTCGGTGGTGTAAATATGTGGCATCAGGATTCACCTTATTGGCCCATTCTCACACCTAAAACGAGTCAGGTTACAGCGTGGGTTGCCTTGGATGATGTTGATGAAAGCAACGGTTGCATGCGAATGGTTCCCGGTTCATATCATTGGGGAAATCAGATACCGTTTCTGCATTCAATCAAGGATATCTATTCCATGCCAGATAAATTTGAAGAGTACGAATTAGATGTAGAGATGTGTCCTGTGAAAAAAGGTTATGTTCATTACCACCACTCTTTAACTTGGCACGGATCACATGCAAATAACAGTGGTCATCCGAGACGTGCGATTGCAGTGCATTATATGACCAGTGAAACGCTCTACGATGAAAGTGGTAACCATGTCATGAAAAGATTTGTCACTGTCCAGGACGGTGAAAAATTATCAGGAGACCATTTCCCACTTGTCATGGACGCTGGTAGTCCTACTAACCCTTATACTGAGCTTTAGGAGAATTAAATGAAAGTTGTTGATGCGGTTGCTAAGGTGCTAAAAACAGAGGGAGTAGAATATCTGTTTGCATATCCTGTCAATCCAATAATTGAAGCCGCTGCGAAAGTTGATATTCGACCAATTATCGTCCGTCAAGAACGTATCGGGTTACACATGGCAGATGCGATGAGCCGAATTACCTCCGGTGAAAAAATTGGAGTTTTCTGCATGCAAAGTGGACCTGGTTCAGAAAATGCATTTGGTGGTGTTGCACAAGCTTATGGAGATTCAGCGCCTATTGTCGTACTACCGATGGGATATTCACGCACTTTGTCTCAAATACAACCTAACTTCAATTCTGCGCTAAACTACATACATGTAACTAAGTCGTGTGAACAACTTACTGTTCCTGAGGCATTGCCAGAAGTCATGCGGCGTGCTTTCACACAGGTGCGAAATGGTAGACCCAGACCAGCTCTTGTGGAAATACCCGGCGACATGATGGGACAAGAAGTACCTGAACCTTTTGATCCAAAACCTGTACCTACAGTGCGATACGGACCAAGTAACTCGGAAATTGAAGCCGTTGCTGATGCATTGATAGCAGCAGATTGTCCCGTGATCTATGCAGGACAAGGTGTTCATTATGCGCAAGCATGGGAGACACTTAGGGAACTTGCAGAACTCCTTTCCGCTCCTGTTACGACAAGTTTAGGTGGAAAAAGTGCTTTTCCAGAAAATCATTCTTTATCTCTCGGTTCGGGAGGACGTTCTATACCTAAACCGTTACATCACTTTCTTGAAAAGACTGATCTTCTTTTTGGCATTGGCTGTAGTTTTAGTAGAACAAACTTTGGGGTTTCTATACCAGAAGGGAAACGTGTCATCCATGCTACTTTAGATCCGGCTGACATAAACAAAGATGTTCCTGTTGATTCAGCACTTGTCGGGGATGCAGGTTTGATTTTAGAAGGTTTAGTAGAGGCGGTAAGTGACAGAATTGGCAACCCTTCAGAAGATAAAACGGCTGCTGTCACTGAAGAAATTAACCAGGTAAAAACGGAATGGTTGGGTCAGTGGAAGCAAAAACTTACATCAGATGATGTACCAATGACTCCATATCGGGTGATATGGGATCTATTACATACTGTTGATGTAAAGAACACAATTATCACACACGATGCGGGGAGTCCTCGCGATCAACTGTCTCCATTTTGGCAATGTGAAAATCCACTCACATACATAGGTTGGGGAAAAACAACACAACTCGGTTACGGTCTTGGTCTTGCTATGGGTGCTAAGCTTGCTAAACCTGATGCCCTTTGTATCAATGTTTGGGGAGACGCTGCTATCGGGTTTACGGGTATGGATTTTGAAACCGCAGTACGAGAACGAATACCGATTCTCTCTGTACTTTTCAATAATTTCTCAATGGCAATTGAGATACCTATTATGCCTGTTTCTACTGAGAAATATCGTTCAACAGATATTTCAGGAAATTATGCAGATATGGCTAAAGCATTCGGAGGGTATGGGGAACGAGTTGAAACACCAGATGAAATAATTCCCGCTATCAAACGAGGAATACAGAAGACACAGGAAGGAACTCCTGCATTACTTGAATTTATCACTTCAAAAGAGATTGAGATATCAAGATTCTAAAATAATGCGGATATATTATTGATTCACAACAAAGGAGTTTATGATGAAATTTACTATTATTCTTCTCCTAATAACACTAAGCATCAGTGTATGTGCTTATGCATTGAACGATGACAAGGATCTAATGTTATATCTTCCTTTTGACGAAGGAAATGGTGATGTAGCAATGGATGTCAGCGGAAATGACCTTGAGGCAACACTAAACGGGGCAACTTGGTCAAAAGAAGGGAAAATTGGTGGCTGTGTTCATATTCCAGATACAGAAAAGTTTGTAGAAATAGATTCAGTTCCAGAACTTGATATAACAGATGAAATAACCATTCAAGCGTGGTTTTTACCAGAACAGAATCAAGGTGACTCAAACCTAATGGGACGAAGGACTCCTAATAACGTTGGTGGTTATGTTCTACAGTGGAGTTCACAATTTACAGGTTCGCCACAGATTGAGACTTGGATCCACATAGGGGGTTTTCAGGGTACACGAAATAAACAAACCATTAAACCCGAATTGAATGAATGGTTTCACGTATCATCCACCTATGATGGTAATGTAATCCGTCAATATATTAATGGCGATTTAGATGTTGAATTTGATGCTCCAGATGGAAAAATTACAAGTGTGGATATTGTTTTCAGGATTGGTAAATCTCAGACAGGACTTGCGGGGGCAGTAGGTTTTGTTGATGAAGTAGCTATCTATAATCGTGCCCTTACAGAGGATGAAATTAATTCGGATATGAACAATGGTGTGTTTTTTGATGTATCCCCCGGTGGTAAACTGGCAACGACATGGGGA
>VYFM01000348.1 GCA_009842375.1 Candidatus Poribacteria bacterium
CATGGAATCAACGCATTTCAAGATAATTATCTCATTTCCAACCTAAAAACCATAAGTGATACCAATTATAACATAAACAAATAGTTATTTTCAAGTTAAAAATATACTTTTATGTTATTTTTGTGTATTTCTCAAAATTTGTATATTTATTGCGTAATATTTTTAGTGCGAAAAACTTTACGCACCCATCCATATACAACTAACTTGTCAATAATCTTCATATATGCTAATATGTCTGAAAAGTATCTAAGGAGACATATAACTATGTTTAAAATCGGTGTAATAGGTGATGAAGTATCACAAGACTTTGCTACCGTCGTCAATTTTGTCAATGAATATAATCTGGATTCTATAGAGATTCGTTCAGTATGGGATAAACTTCCACATCAACTTACTAATGCTGACATAGACGAAATGAAACGTCTACTTGATGGAACAGACATTGAAATAATCGGTGTTGCATCTCCGTTCTTCAAATGTGATATGGACAACGAACAGGAACGGAAGGAACATCTTGATATACTAAAAGGATGTATTCAGACAGCAAAAGCCTTCAATACTAATCTCATTCGTACATTTGTATTTTGGGATACCGGTAAGACTGTAGAACGATGGGACGAAATAATTTCCTCTTATGATGAACCGCGTAAGATAATAGATGATGAGGGTATAATTCTTGGGATGGAAAATGAATCTACGACATCTCTAAGCACCGCCAAACTCACTGCACAATTCATTGAAGAAATAGATTCCCCAAATATTCGCGGTATATGGGATCCAGCAAATGAAGCGCACGCAAAAGATGGAATTACACCATATCCAGATGCATACAATCAGATGAAACCGACAATGGTCCATGCACATCTCAAGGATGCTGCACCTAACCCAGATAGCGGAGAAATGGAATCTGTTCCTGTAGGTGATGGCGTAATCGATTGGCAAGGTCAGCTGCAGGCTTTCGTAGACGATGGCTATGATGGTCATCTATGTCTTGAAACACATTGGAGACCAACTCTCAAAATTGATGATGACTTACTTAACAGACCCGGTGGAAAAGCATTCTCTGAAGCTGGTGAGGAAGCATCACGCATCTGTATTGAGAAATTACAGGGAATGATTGACAATTTAAAATAATGGACAATTAGTATGAAAATTAAATCAGTTCGCACATCGCTGTACGATATACCTCCACAAGTGCAACGAACTGATGCTATTCAAGCATTTGTTTCAATGGAGTTTCCATTCGTTGAAATTGAAGATGCAGATGGTGTGATTGGTACAGGTTTCTCCTATACAATTGGTAAAGGCGGAGAAGCAATCAAACAGATCATAGATGCTTATCTTACACCTATCCTTTTGGAAGAGGATGCAGCGAATATCGACCGTATCTGGAATCGGATGTGGATGGAAACGCATTGGGTAGGTAGAGGTGGAATTGTCGGATTAGGTATGGCTGCTGTGGATATTGCATTATGGGACCTGATGGCAAAACGTGCGGGGTTACCGCTCTATCAACTACTGGGTGGAGCACGATCTTCAGTACCTGTTTATAATACTGATGGAGGTTGGCTTCACCTCACGGTAGATGAACTTGTTAGGCAATCTGTGGAATATGTGGAACAAGGTTTCAAAGGAATTAAGATCAAAGTTGGGAGAGATAGTTTACATGAAGATGTAGCGCGCATATTTGCAGTCAGAAGAGCAATTGGAAAAGACCCTTATCTTATGATTGATGCGAATATGAAGTGGAATGCACGCGAAGCAATTCAACTTGCATGTCGTGTTGAAAATGCAGATATATTTTGGTTTGAAGAACCTATAGAAGCGGACGATGTAGAAAGTCATGTAACACTACGTGAGAAAACCACAATACCCATTGCAATTGGTGAGACGATATATAATAAAATTGTGTTTAAGGAATACATCGCTCAAGGTGCAGCAGATATATTACAACCGGATGCAGTAAGGGTCGGTGGAATATCCGAATGGATGAAGGTTGCACATACTGCTGAATGCTTCGGTTTATCTGTTTCTCCTCACTTCTTGATGGACTTGCATGTACATCTCTCTGCTGCTGTACCCCATTCGCTTTTTGTTGAATATATTCCTTCACTTGATCTTGTGCTAAGTGATACTTTGTCACTTGTAGAAGGTCACTTTTTTCCACCAGATCGCCCAGGTCACGGTATCCTATTTGACAAGAAGAAGTTAGCACAGTATCAAATATCATAAACTATACCTCAATCAGTAAATATACTTCTTGCTATCTCAATATTTTAGGAGTAACATTTGAAACTTGAAAACCGAATTGCAATAATCACTGGAGCAGGACGCGGTATTGGTCGTGCAACTGCATTAGCATTTGCAAGAGAGGGTGCTGACATTGTTCTTGCTGCACGGACAGAAACTGAAATCAACACTGTTGCCAAAGAAATAGAACAATTTGGCAGACGTGCCCTACCTGTTAAAACTGATGTCCAATACAAATCAAATGTTGACGCAATGGTAACTCAAACAATTGATACATTTGGCAAGGTAGACATCCTCGTTAACAATGCTGGCGTTGCAATACACAACCCGATCGAAAAGATACGAGAAGAGGATTGGGATTTGACAATGGCAGTAAACCTTAAAGGTGTATTTCTGTGTACACAAGCTGTATTAAGCCACATGTATGACCAGAATTATGGTCATATCGTAAATGTCTCATCAGTTTCAGGTAAATACGGTCATGTCAACGGTGGTTCATATTGTGCCTCTAAATTTGCTGTGATAGGTTTTACAGAAACAACAAATAACGAAGGTAGACGATACGGTGTAAAAGCATCGGTTGTATGTCCAGGTCCTGTTGATACAAAAATGCGTCGCGATAATCATCCAGATGATGTTATAGAAAATCTCACGCAACCAGAGGATGTTGCTGACCTGATTCTTTTCCTCGTATCCCAATCCCCTCGCGCACATACTCTTGAGACTGTAATTCGAACTCCATTAATGTAGTTCCAAAGTATAATCCATGCTAATCGATTCACACACACATCTACAGGTGTCTCAATATAACAAAGACCGTGATGCTGTCCTAAAACGTGCACAGACTGCAGGAGTTGCAACAATCCTCATAATAGGAATTGATTTGGAAACCAGTCTTAGTGCGATTGAACTTGCTGAAAAACATGAAAATCTATTTGCCACCGTTGGCATGCATCCGCACGATGCTAAGAAACTGACACCAGATGTGTTGAAAGCATTTCGCGAACTATTAAATCACCCCAAAGTAATTGCCCTTGGTGAAATTGGATTGGATTACTATCGAAACCTTTCCCCACCAGAAATACAAAAAGATGCTTTTAAAAAGCAATTAGATATTGCAGAAGAGATGGAAATGCCAATTATTATTCATAATCGGGACGCGTATATGGATATTCTACCTATCTTAGAAGCACGGCAAGGTAAAATTAAAGGTGTCCTTCACTGTTTTACCGGTGATGTTGAACTCATGGAAAGAAGCGTTGAAATCGGTTTTCACATCGGTATTGGAGGGATAGTCACATATCCTAATGCAAAAGAAATGCAAGCGGTTGCAAGTAAAGTTCCATCAGATCGGTTATTGATAGAGACAGATTGTCCTTGGTTAGCACCACAATTTCGTCGTGGTAAACGTAATGAACCCTCATACGTTCGTGCAGTTGCAGAAAAAATCGCCGAACTTCGCAATACATCCATAGAAACAGTAGGTGAAATTACCTCAAACAATTTCAAATTCTTGTTTGGTATTGAATAACCAGAGGATAGTAACACTCATATATGAAACAACTGAATCTACGGATGTATGCGATGGTGATTGCCCTCGTCTGTATCTGGATCATTTTTACACTTCTCACCAATGGCACGTTTCTTTCATTTCGTAATTTATTTAACCTCTCTCGTCAAGCTGCTGTAATTGCTATTCTATCCATTGGAATGGTATTTATCATCATATCAGCTAATATAGACTTATCTGTTGGATTTGGAGCAGGAATGTTGGGCGCGATAACTGCTATCCTACATGTTAAGGAGAATTTACCAATTTTCTTGACAATTGTCATAGTTCTCTGCATTGGAATCATTATAGGTATGTTACATGGATTTCTTGTGGCATACCGACGTATTCCCGCCTTCATCGTAACACTCGGTGGTTTTTTAGTATATCGCGGTTTAATGTTAGCCTTAACAAAAGGAGAAACCATCTCTCTACCAGACAACTGGTTGAAATACATCGGTACAGCACATCTACCACAGGTTTTAGGATGGATACTTATGTGTGTAGGTGTTGGTGTTACGGGATATCTATTTATTCATCAACTTAATAACTCACAATTACAACGGACATTTAAAAGCATTCTTCCAATTGCATTAAAATACTTTGCAATATGTGTCAGTATTGTTGCTATTGTTGTGGTGATGAATTCCTATAGGGGTATTCCGATACCAGCCTGCATTCTATTTGGACTGGCATTCGTATTTCATTTCGTATCAAATCACACTCGGTTTGGCAGGTATATTTATGCAGTTGGTGGTAATACTAATGCTGCATATTTATCAGGTGTAAATGTCCAGAGCATCACATTACGTGTTTTCGCTATTATGGGTGCATTGATGTCTATTGCAGGAATAGTGATGACAGCGCGTCTTGGTAGTGCTGGACCGGGTGCAGGCAGGTTGCTTGAATTAGATGCTATTGCTGCATGTGTTATCGGCGGTGCAAGTTTGATGGGTGGTCGTGGTACAGTGTTCGGTGCAATTTTAGGTGCATTCGTGATGGCAAGTCTTACAAATGGTATGAGCTTAGCCAATATGAGTACCGCATGGCAAGATATTGTCAAGGGTGTGGTTCTTGTTGCTGCAGTTGGTTTTGATGTCGCCTCACGGAAATAGTAGACAGGTATTCTATCTTATATCTGTTAGTAAACTGATACTATTTATCTCCTATAAGTTTTTCTCATTTTTTTAAACCTACTCTATAAAATTACTCCTCTTTAAACCAAATTCTAAATGGGAACTATGTATGAATTACAACTTTGTAAGTCCAAATAACCTTTCAGATGTAGAACTGGTGCATCTTGTACAATGCCGTGATGAAGTAGCATTCACTGAATTAGTTGCGAGATATAGTCCACGAATTTGGCATATTGTAATGGATAATTCAAGACAAAGACGTGATGCGGAAGAAATATTGATGGATATCTGGTTAGCAGTTTGGCAAAACATTATCGGACTGCGTAAGGCTGAGAGTTTTGGTGCATGGCTGCGGAGAATTGTTATAACTGCTTGTAATAGATACTATGCATCCAATCTGCATCGGAATAGTGAATTAATAATGGGTTACGAGGATTTGGCAAAACAGATTGATAAAGATGCTGAACAACGTTTTCACAAT
>VYFM01000160.1 GCA_009842375.1 Candidatus Poribacteria bacterium
AATCTCTACTGTGAAATTCAACCATCACAAATAAACAAACCTTTTCTGTGCATGATCAGCATTGCACGCGGTATAGGATCAGGTTACCTTCTTTCAGGAATGACGATGGATGAATGGCTGCTTGAGTGGAGACGTGTCGGTGATAAGGTTCATCTTATCAGAAAAAATGTGCGTTTTCGCGCTGACAAAGGAACACCGATAGCAGAGGCTGTAGATTTGGGTTATAGCGACTCAGTTCTCTTTGCCTTAAAACTGGAGAGTATCCATCCACAACGTAAGAGTCTGTTAGTAAATATATCACCAGTTTTCATGTCAGACTTACTACCATTGGCAGGTCAAATTGGTGGTGGTGCCCGTTTTGATAAAGCGCGTAGCACTTGGGGAGCAATAAAAGCATTTCCAAAAAATGTTGAATTAAGGGTCAATGCTGTATATTCTGCAAGTGGAAGTCGTGAAACTATTCCTGATAGTCGTGGTATCCAAGTATCAGTACACTACAGTCTTGCCGGACTTCCATCGAACAACTATCAACCCCGTCTTGCTGATGACCGTATGGGACACTTCATGACCACCGTTAAAGATTTTTCACTACAAACGAGTGATGAACCCTTTATTCGTTATGTCAATCGTTGGCACTTGGAAAAGGCAGATAAAAAAGCTAAGATGTCCCCACCGAAAGATCCAATTATATTCTACATAGAGAAAACTGTTCCTCATCGGTATCGTCCGTATGTTCGACAAGGTATACTGGAATGGAACAAGGCATTCGAGAAAGCAGGTTTTATAGATGCAATTGAAGCGCGTATTCAGCAAGATCATGAGGATTGGGATCCAGAAGATGCCCGTTACAATACTATACGTTGGGTAGTCGGTGCATCCTTTGCCATTGGTCCTTCCCGCGTAAATCCATTAACTGGACAGATACTGGATGCAGATATACTTGTTGGCGAAAGTTGGATTCGGGCTTGGCAAAGGGAATATACTACTTTCTTTGAAGAAGTTGAACATGAACGTAATCATCCCATAGAACATTCATCGCGTCATAACTGCCAAATGGCGACTGGACTTGCACAACAAATGGGTTTCATGGCAAGTGTTCTACAAGCAAGAGGGATAATTGAAGATGGAGAACTTCCAGAGGAGTATATAGGTCAAGCACTCAAAGCATTGATTATGCACGAAGTCGGTCATACATTAGGAATACGACATAACTTTAAAGCGAGTACGATCTTTACACTTGATGAACTAAATAAAAAATCTGGTAAAGCACTTCACGGTTCCGTAATGGAATATGATGCAGTTAATATCGCTCCTGAAGGTGAAAAACAGGGAGATTATTATACAACGACAATCGGTCCCTGGGACTATTGGGTGATTGAATATGCATACAAACCATTTGATGGAAGTAAACCAGAGGCGGAATTACCTGAGTTGCAGAAAATCGCCTCACGCGCTGCATCTTCGGAACTTAGATATGCGACAGATGGCGATGCTTCAATGTATCAGTATCGTGACCTTGATCCCTTAGTCAATCGTTGGGATCTTGGGGCAGACCCACTAAATTTTGCTAAGCAACGTCGTGAGATTGTTGCCGATCTATGGGACGAAATTGCAGACAAAGTCACCTCAGATGGAATGGGGTATCAGCGCGTCAGACGCGCATTCAGATCACTCCTTGGTCAATATAGTCGTGCAATGTTCCTTGCAACACGTTACATCGGAGGACAATACCACCATCGTGATCATAAAGGTGATGAAAACGGACGTTTACCTTATGTGCCTGTTCCAGCGAAAAAGCAACGCGAAGCACTGGCATTTATCAAAGAACATGCGCTTTCAGATAAAACATTCGATTTCCCTCCAAAGCTTCTGAACAGTATAGCGATAACACGTTGGAGTGATTGGGGAACAAGTAGTGGTAATTCAACGCGATTAGATTATCCAATCCACGATGTTATTCTGCGGAATCAGAGCCAAATTTTGGGACGTTTGCTTGATCCCAATGTGCTTGCACGCGTTCAGGATACTGAGCTTAAATTTTCCGATGGAGATGTGTTCACATTGCCAGAACTCTTTACAGGAATTACGGATGCAGTGTGGGTTGAACTTGATAAGAATGCTGATGCTAAACAGTGGACGAATTCAGATGCATTCATTTCAAGTTTCCGTCGTGGTTTGCAGCGCGAACATCTAAAACAACTAATCAAGTTAGTATTGGCAGCAGATAGTGGCACACCAGAGGATGCAAGATCACTCGCCCGTCTCCATCTCAGCCAAATCAACGACCGCCTAAAAAATGTGATTCAAAATTCAAAGCAAAAATTGGATGACTACAGTGTAGCACATTTGGAAGAATCGCAAATTCGGGTTGAAAAGGCATTGGATGCTAACTTTAGCGTTGAGAAACGTTGAAGTCCTATCTGACTTTTTCCCTGAGGTGTTATCCAAAAAAGAATTCCATACTAATAGGCGCGGTTTCAAACCGTGCCTATTTGTTATATATACACAGTTTCAAGTTCGCAATATAGGAGTAATACCATGAGATTTACGCGTTTGTCGAAACATCACATAAGAGTATTGTTTCTTTTCACTCTGATAGGAATCTATACATTTCTTCAGCCGACGAGAATGTCAAAGATGTGTCTCCACTTGGTTTACCCGAAGGTGCAATAACACGGCTTGGTAATGACACAATTCATTTGTACGATATCACTACAAAAAAACAGACAGCAGTCCTACACGGACATACAAGTGATGTTCGTTCTCTCGCTTTTTCTCCAGATGGACAATCGCTTGTAAGTGCAGGAAATGATAAGACCGTCCGTTTGTGGGATGTAACAGGGAGGAAATCCATACGCTTAAAGAAGACGATGGACGGGTTTTTTCTGTTGCTTTTTCACCTGACGGAAGGACATTAGCAAGCGGCGGATTTAACGGAGTTATCCGTCTTTGGCATGTAGCAACTGGAAAACTTATATTTACGCTACCAAAAAGGGGCGCAAACGGTTATTCTATAGCATATTCTCCTGATGGGAATACCATAATAAGCTCTGGGTTAGGTATTCAGTGCTGGGATATAGAAACAGGAAAACATAAAGAACTTATTGATTTTGGTGAAAATATGCAAGGATTTAATGGTATTCATAACTGTATGATAAACTTCATCGCTATTTCTACTGATGGTAAGTTTGAAGTAGATGGTGGTGAAATGGGTGGTATACGACTTTGGGATTATGAAACAGGAGAAGTAAAACTAAATCCTTCCGGACATAAATGGAGAGTAAGTTCATGTGCTTTTAGCCCTGATGGAACGACATTTGTCACTGCGAGTTTTGACGGAACAATATTGCTATGGGATGTACCACAATAGTAAATAAAGGAAGCACATGGAAATTATCCAATATAAACCCGATCTTCTTACATCCATAACACAGTTTTACAATAATCTAACTACCGAAGTACCAAACTGCCATTCTATTACAGAGGAGGAATTTGATCGGGCGTTACACGGTGTTTCAGGTCATACTGACGATGATGAACTTGAGGAAGAAACTGCTTATGTAGTCACGCAAAATGGTTCAGTGCATGCCTTTGTTCACGTAGGTTTCTTTAGAGAGGGAGATGACGATAAAGACAAAGTAGGTGTAATCCAGTTTTTAGGGTATAAACGTAGTGAAAGGAATGCAGGACAAACGGTGCTGGAAAAAGCTGAATCCTATTTGAAACCATTCAACGTATCGCGAATTATTGCATTTACAAAAATGTATAGATACAATTTCTACGGTTATGATTATACCCAATTATCCGAAAAACTTGACCATATTCACGGTTTATTTGGAATGAACGAATACCGTCGTTATCATGGACAGATTTTTATGGAGTGGAAAAGCTTTATAGTCGAACTTCCACATATTAACCTACCTGTAACCCTTTCTGTTGAATGGAAGGAAGGACGCGGGAAATTGCCAAACTGTCATATTAAGGCATACATAGATAACAATGAAGTAGGGCAATGTGACTCCGTCTCTTGTGGACAGTATTCATCTCATCCAGACCTACAAGATTGGGTTTATACTCACTGGGTTGGAGTTGAAGATGACTATCAGGGACAAGGATTGGGTAAATATCTGTTACAATATTCACTTCATGAGATGCACAAAGTCGGATACCGTCATGCATCCCTTAGCACGGATTGGAATAATTATCTGGCACTTCTCTTTTATAGCAACTTAGGTTATCGCGCAGTAGACTGGACGTATGCTTATGAAAAAATTATCTCTCAACACTAAGGCATATAGCGTTATACATTTCATTCCAACATAACTTTGATTTTGAAAAAAACTTGGTAAATAGATGGATATAATTCAATATACACCTGATATACTAACACCATTGACAGAGTTTTACAATCGTCTGACTGCAGAAGTTCCATTTTGCTATCCCGTCACTCAGAAGGAATTTGCACTCGTAATGCAGAATGTTGACGCTGATGAATATAATCGAAGTGAAGGCGGACTTTTTGGTGAAAAAGTATACGTGGCAATTTTTGATGATAATGTAAAGGCATTCATCCATATCGGTATAAGTCTAAAATCAGAAAATGAAGAAGAGGATGTTGGTTTTATTAAATTTTTAGGATACGAACGCGGTGAGAGGTCTGATGCACAAACATTGCTCGGAAAAGCAGAGGAATATCTGAAGTCATATAATGTCACACGTATTTTTGCATTTTCAGAAAATGACCGGTATCGTTTTTTTCATTTTGAACATGCATATTTATCGACTACACTTGATCACATTCATGCACTTTTGGGATTCAACGGCTATCAACGTAGTGATGGGGAGGTCTTCTTAGACTGGAAGGACTACACTGTTATCCCAAATCCTTCGCGTATACCGATGACGCTTTCTGTTGATTGGAAACAGGGAGAGGGACAACGTCCAAACTGTACCGTAAAAGCATATAAAGATAATGAAGAAGTCGGTGAATGTTGGTCTGTCTGTGGTGGTGAGTTTTCAAGTCACCCCGATGCACAAGACTGGTTACATACCGTTTGGCTCGGTATTGAGAATGACTTCCAAGGGCAAGGTCTGGGGAAATTCTTGTTACAGTCTACACTACAAGAGATGCACAAAATAGGATACAGGCATGCAGCAATTAGTACGGACTGGGAAAATTACCGCGCTTTGCTTTTTTATAGCAACTGTGGTTACAAGATTGTTGATTGGACCTACGAATATGAAAAAGTCCTATCAAAACCGTAATCTAATACCATTTCTAAATGATTAAGGATCATTATCTTGTAGGTCGGAGTGAGCAAAGCGAAGTCCGACATTTGAACAGAATGAAATGATATGTGTCGGACATTGCTGCGCTCACTCCGAC
>VYFM01000475.1 GCA_009842375.1 Candidatus Poribacteria bacterium
CTATATCCACTAATCTACGTCAGGGCATGGCGGAAGTTACGCCTGTGGAGTCCAACTAAGACCTCAATCTGAGGCACGAGAGACGGAAACAGGAAACGCCGTTTAGCACAAAACTGCTAATATAAGAGCGAAGAATCCCCACGCTTTAGCGGGAGGAGTATGTCAAATGTTTGAAAAAACTACAAGGAGAAATACAAATGGCAAATCCAGTCACAATTTTTGAAATAGCAGGTAAAAAAGAAGATTCATTATGTGATTTCTATGGTTCATTGTTCGGTTGGGATATAGTTCAGGACGAGGATTGCGGTAATTCTGTAAATACTGGGTCAGATCAAGGGATTCAAGGACACATTGTTCAGACAACGGAAGAAATGCCGATTACAAACCATGTAACTTTCTATATACAAGTAGATGATATTAACGCATCTGCTAAGAAAGTAGAAAGTAACGGTGGCAAGATAGTAATGGGTCCCATGCCTGTTCCAGAAGGTGAAGGTACATTCGCTATGTTTATAGATCCAAGTGGAAACTGTCTTGGTCTTTTTCAATCATAAGTAAAGATTAGTTGTCGCATCTTTACCTGTTGATTACTTCAGCTAAATATGCAATTTCCACATATAGTTTCTTTAGCAAGGGAATATTCTCAACGATGTGCAAATGAAACAAGAAGGCAGGAAATATCAATGGCGAGTCCTGTGGTGCATTTTGAAATTGGGGCAAAGGATGTTGAAAAACTGATTAACTTTTACAGTTCAGTTTTTGAATGGGAAATTTCTCCGTTAACTGACGATTTATATATTGCAGACCCAAGATCTGAGGAAGGTATAGAAGGACATCTATTTCAAATAAATAGAGAGGATGACTTTTCAAATCTGGTTCTTATTTATGTTCAGGTTGACGATATCTGGGGTTGTCTGGAACAAGCGGAGGATCTTGGTGGTAAAATAATCATACAACCCCAAGAAATTCCGGGGAATGCAAGCCACTATGCTTTATTCAATGATCCGAGTGGTAACTCTATCGGTCTATTGCAAAAAAGGTTATCTTAACTGTAATTCTTTTCTAAATATACATAAGGAGTAAGTCCGAATGGGAAATCCAGTATTGTTTTTTGAAATAGCAGGTAAAGATGGGGAAATGTTACGAAAGTTTTATACTGACATGTTTGGTTGGACAATTCTTCCTTTTGGATGGAGTACTGCACATTTTCCTAACGATATATTAGCTATCGATCCAACACCTCCACCTTTAGAAGATGAAGGTATAAAGGGTCATATTTTTCCATTATCCGAAGACATGGATTTCTCAAATCGAGTCTCTATATTCATACAAGTTGATGATCTTGATGAAACTCTCAATAATGTAGAAAATCTTGGTGGAAGAACGCTTGTTACTCCCCAAGTGCTTCCCGATAACATGGGTTCAATCGCTATGTTCCTTGACCCAAGCGGGAACGTTGTTGGTTTACATAAATCATAGACACAACTTTTGACAGAACATGTTATATCAGATAATAACTGAGCAGGATGGTGTAACAGTCCACTATCCTGTTTTATTATTGTCATCTGAAACGATATTTATGTAAGTATAGGTTTTAACCACTGTTTTGCTGTATCCAAATCCATACCAGTACGTCGGGCATAATCCTTGACTTGATCCTCACCAATTCTGGCAATACTAAAATACTTAGAATCCGGATGTGAAAAATACCATCCACTCACAGATGCAGCGGGAAACATCGCGAGATTCTCAGTCAATTCAATACCAGTATTTTCTGTAGCATTTAACAGGTTAAACAAGATACGTTTTTGGGTATGGTCTGGACATGCTGGATAACCGGGTGCTGGACGAATACCTTGATATTTCTCCGAGATCAATGCCTCATTATCAAGATTTTCGTTAGATGCATAACCCCACAGTGTTGTGCGGATATATTGATGCATGTGTTCTGCAAATGCTTCTGCCAATCGGTCTGCTAATGCTTTCGTCATGATGCTGTTATAATCATCGTGTTCCTGTTCGAACTCTGCACAGAGGTCAGCCACCCCGATACCAGTTGTAACTGCAAATGCGCCGATATAATCGTGTAGGTTTGTTACTTTCGGTGCAATATAATCTCCGAGACTTAAGTTGGGTCTGGAAAAAGGTTGTTCAGTCTGTTGACGTAGATGATGCAACGTCGTCAATACTTTTGTCCTACTTTCGTCAGTATAAATCTCTGTATCATCACCTACACCGTTTGCTGGGAAGATTCCTACTACAGCACGTGCACAGATTTTATTCCTTTCTATGATCTTGTTTAACAGAGATTTTGCATCATTAAGGAGCTCGCGCGTCTTTGTTCCCATTTCTGGATGATCTAATATATTTGGATATTTACCTGTCAATCCCCATGTAATGAAAAAAGGTGTCCAATCAATGTAGTCAACAAGTTTTGACAAGGGATAATCGTCAAAGACCTGAACGCCAGTCATGTTAGGTTTAGGAGGTAGGTAGTTATTCCAGTCTGCCATGAATTTTCTCTGTTGAGCAACATCATAGGTTAATAGTTTTGATTGTTTTGTGCTTTTTGATCGACGTTCACGGATCTCTTCATATTCCTCGCGTGTTTGTTCTATGATTTGATGTTGGATTTCATCGTTCATCAGGTTACTAACAACACCGACACTACGAGAAGCGTCTTTGACATGTATCGTAGGTCCATTATATGCTGGTTCAATCTGAATAGCAGTATGTACCTTGGATGTTGTCGCGCCGCCGATTAAAAGTGGAATTTTGAAGCCTTCACGTTCCATCTCTTCAGCAACGTGTACCATCTCATCTAAGGATGGAGTAATGAGACCGCTCAATCCTATCATATCAGCGTTTTCTTTCCGTGCTGTTATTAAAATATCTTCTGCAGGAACCATCACCCCGAGGTCTACTACCTCATAATTATTACATCCTAATACTACTCCGACTATATTTTTTCCAATATCATGTACGTCTCCTTTAACTGTCGCCATTACAATCTTACCTCTGGATTGAATAGCACCATCAATTTGTTCTTTTTCTATAAACGGAATAAGATGTGCAACAGCCTTTTTCATCACTTGTGCGCTTTTAATTACTTGTGGAAGGAACATTTTTCCGTCTCCAAATAGATCTCCGACCCGATCCATGCCATCCATTAATGGACCTTCTATTACTTCTATTGGACGTTCGTAGTTGAGCCGTGCTTTTTCCGTGTCCTCTTCAATATATTGGATTATTCCTTCAACAAGAGCATGGCTGATTCGTTGTTCAACCGGTAATTTCCTCCATTCCTTGTCTACAATCTTCTTTTTTCTTTTACCATGTATAGTATTAGCAAGTTCAAGGAGTTGATCTGTAGCATCATTGTGTCGATTGAATAGGACATCTTCAACTGCTTCTAATAGTGTTTTGGGTATATCATCATAGACAGCGAGTTGTCCGGCATTGACAATTCCCATATCCATTCCCGCGTTAATAGTATGGTATAGAAATGCAGCATGCATAGCCTCTCGAACAGTATCGTTGCCACGGAACGCAAAAGAAATATTACTTACACCGCCACTGACTAACGCATATTCACATGTTGACTTAATCTCTTTACAAGATTGTATAAAAGCCAATGCATATTCATTGTGTTCTTCGATTCCTGTAGCGACAGCAAAGATGTTTGGATCAAAGATAATATCCTCTGGTGGAAATCCAATTTTTTCCGTTAGGAGTTTGTAAGCCCTTTGACAGATCTCTACTTTTCGGTCATGAGTATCGGCTTGTCCTTTTTCGTCAAATGCCATGACGATTACAGCTGCACCGTATTTTCTAATAAGGTGTGCCTTTTCTAAAAAATCCTCTTCTCCCTCTTTAAGACTTATTGAATTGACTATTCCTTTACCTTGTATGCATTCTAATCCTGCTTCAATTACTTCCCACTTACTGGAATCTACCATGATAGGCACGCGACTGATATCTGGCTCAGCAGCGATTAGATTTATGAACTTGACCATTGCGGCTTTTGCATCTAATAGACCTTCATCCATGTTAATATCTATAAGTTGTGCGCCGTTTTCCACCTGATCGCGGGCAACTTCCAATGCGGTTTCATAATCCTCATTTTTGATAAGTGTGGCAAATCGACGTGAACCCGAAACATTAGTTCGTTCACCTACGTTAACAAACAGAGAGTCTGGTGTAATATTGAAAGACTCCAAACCGCTAAGACGGCAAGCACGTTCTTGTGGTTCAGGTTGTCGTGGAGGATATTCTGCTGCAATCTTCGCAATTGTTTCTATATGTTCGGGTTGGCTACCACAACAACCACCAACGATATTAACAAAGCCGTTCTGTGCAAATTCGTGCATCCAATTTCCCATTTCTTCTGGTGTCTGTGTGTAATGTCCAAGTTCATCTGGAAGTCCGGCATTTGGGTAACAGATAATAGGTATGTCAGCAAGTTTTGCCATTTCTGCTAAATAGGGTCGTATCTGTTGTGAACCGAATCCGCAATTTAATCCTACAGCGAGAAGGTTTGCATGACGAACGGAGTTCCAAAATGCTTCAACTGTCTGTCCAGAGAGATTCCGTCCTCCTCCTCCGCTTCTATCAGAAGATACGATGATGGGAATTTCTATTCCTCGTGTTTCAGAAAGGGTTTGAATTGCAAAGAGAGCTGCCTTACAATTAAGGGTATCCATGACAGTTTCCACAAGGAGAAAATCAACACCACCATCGATCAGACCTTCCGCTTGTGTTGTGTATGCTGATACAAGTTGTGAAAATGTGATATTTCTATATCCAGGATCGTTAACATTCGGTGAGATAGAACAACTGCGATTGGTGGGTCCCATACTACCTGCGACAAAGCGTGGCTTATCTTCTGATGTCCATTTGTTCGCCACTTCACGCGCTAATAATGCTGCTGCATGGTTGACTTGATATGCATGTTCCTGCATTTGATAATCTGCCATTGAAACAGATGTGCTATTAAAAGTATTTGTCTCTATGATATCTGCACCTGCCTGACAGTAATTGGAATGTATTTCGCGTATTATGTCAGGTTGTGTGATTGAAAGTAGGTCATTAAAACCTTTGAGTTCAGATGCGTGATTGGCAAACTGATCACCACGAAAATCATCTTCATTAAGCCTATAGGTCTGTATAAGAGAACCCATTGCCCCGTCAAGGATCAAAATATGTTCATTTAGTTTTACTTTTAAGAGATTTATACGTTCAGAATTAACCATATTTTCTCCACATTTGTCATATATTATGCCCTATATATTATACTACTTGAGAGTCTATATGTCCATTTGATTTCAAATGTTGTCAGATGTGGAACGTGTATTTGTACAAACTGGAAAGT
>VYFM01000657.1:0-4603 GCA_009842375.1 Candidatus Poribacteria bacterium
TGAACATACTTCATTATTACATGCAGTATGTAGATTGATAATGCAGTTAATAGAAATGCACAATAAACCTTTATACATATTTTATTGTATTGTTTTAGCGCAATTATAACAGGAGGAAATGTTTTATGCGCCGCTTTTTTCGCTTTTGGAGTCTGATGACATTTGTCTTAATTCATGCAAGCCTTGCTTCGGCTGTGACTACGTCATTATGGGAACAACATCAGAGAACAGATTTTGAAGCAGGTAAAATTAAGAATATCTCAGTCTCAAGCCAGGGAGATGCCAGATTATCTATGAAAATAGACGGTTTCTCAAAGGTTGATGAGGCACAAGTCTGGGCACTTGCTGAGGACTCTGAAGGTAATATCTATGCAGGAACAGGCAACGAAGGCAAAATATATAAGATTAGTGCTGATGGCAAAACGATGGATCTCTACTATGATTCACCAGAAGTAGAGATATATAGTCTTGCTATTGATGCAGATGACAACCTATATGCTGGCACAGGTCCAGATGGGTTGATTTACAAAATAACCGATGCATCTACACCACCAACTACGATCCTGAGTGAAGGTGATAAATATGTGTGGGCAATGCATCTGGATGATGATGGAAACCTATTTGCCGTAACCGGAGACGAAGGTAAAGTCTACAAAATTACACCTGATGGAGAATCCAGCGTTTTTTATGATGCAGAAGAAAAAAATCTTGTGTCTTTAGTTGCCACTGATGATGGTGGATTTTATGTCGGTAGTAGCGGCAATGGGATAATTTATAAGATCGATGCTGATGGTAACGCCAACGTAGTATATCAAGCCAAAGAAAAAGATGTTCGTAATCTTGTCATGGATAGTAATGGTGATGTTTATGCTTCGTTGATCACATCTGTCCCTCAAGATAGAAGTGGCAGAACTACAAGTGCCCGTCCCAGCAGAGGTCCATCTGTCCCTGCACCGCAAGCACCGGGTAGTGGTCCTCCAAGAGAAAACAAGTCCTTTATCTACAAGCTTCACCCCGATGGAACAGTCGCACTTGTGTGGAGTTCAACAGAACCTCTTATTTCTTCCATTGTCTTGGAAGAAGAAAATAAACTATTAGTGGGAACAGGAAGCGATGGTAAACTGTATCGCGTTGATACAGAAACAGGGCATTTTGAAGCAATCGGCAAATGTTCATCTAAGCACATCGTAGGAATACTGAAAACAAAAAATTCGGATGATATGAAAACCATCCTTGCTGCTGGTGATGCTGGTAAGCTTTTTGCGCTGACTTCAACGCGCGTTGAGGAAGGTACAATTGAATCCTCTGTCCATGATGCACAAAGTTTATCGCGTTGGGGTAAACTCTCGTGGGAAGCAGACATAGAAGAAGGCACATCTATTACCTTTGCAACGCGTACAGGGAACACTCGTAAGCCAGATGATACCTGGAATAAATGGTCTGAGGAACTTACCACACCAGAAGGTTCGCAAATTCCTAATGCAGATGCACAGTACATTCAATGGCGTGCCAAGTTCACTACAACTGATCCAGGAAAATCACCCACACTGAAAAAAGTTGTCCTTGCATCAGCACAGACTAATGTTGAACCACGATTTACCAGTATCAGTGTTGGTTCCGGTGGAAGTAGTAGTTCAGCCCGTTCTTCAAGTGGACCACCTTCACCAAGCAGTTCAAGCAGAAGTTCATCCGCGGCTGCTTCTCCAAAAAGATGGAAAATTGAATGGAAGGTTGAAGACGCTAATAAAGACACATTACAGTACACTGTTTACTACAGTGCCGATGGTGAAGAGAATTGGCAACTTCTCAAAAAGGAACTGACAAGTTCCAGTTATGATTGGGATATCACCTCAATCGCTGATGGAAAATACAAGATCAAAGTTGTCGCTACTGATAAGCTAAGCAATCCTGTAGGATGGGAAAAATCGGCTAAAAAAGAAAGCGCACCGTTCACTATTGACAATACCGATCCTGATGTCGGAGAAATTAATGTTGAACCGAACGGAAACGGTACCTTCAAGATTACTTGTGATGTCTCAGATATGATGAACACTGTTCAAAAGGCAGTCTATAAGATTGATAATGATGAACAGTGGAAAGTCATCTTCCCTGATGACGGCATCTTTGATTCCAAAGCAGAAACATTATTATTAGAAACTGGAAAACTTCCCGAAGGCACTCATAGTATCACAATTCGGGTGACTGATAAAGCACAGAATACTTCAACAGGTCGGCAAAGTTTCTAACACTACGATTATAGTAAATAATCAGTAGGGCGGGTTCTATCCCGCCCTATTTTTTGTTACAGCATCAATAGATCGGTATGTAATATTGAGAAGGGAATCCAATTCAGAAATAGATATTTGTAGGGGAGGCATCAACACAATCGTATTGACGAGTGGACGGAGTATTGCACCTTGAGAGAGTGCAGCTTTGCATACACGAATACCGACCTTTTCTTCAAATGGATAAGGGGTGTTGGAGTCTCGGTTTTTCATCAACTCAATGCCTGCAGCCATTCCGCAGACACGCACATCACCGACATGTGGTAGTGAATAGAATTCCTGTAGTCGTTTATGGAAATGTGCAATAGTTGTCTGTAGTCGTTCCAGTAGGTTTTCCCGTTCAAAAATCGCTATATTTTCTAACGCCACTGCACAGGCTAACGGGTTTCCGGTGAAGGTATGTCCGTGAAAAAAGGTCTTTAGTTCACTATATTCACCGAGAAATGCATCATAGATTTCATCTGTCGTTAACGTTGCTGCGAGTGGAAGATATCCCGCTGCAAGTCCTTTGGCAGTACATAATAGGTCGGGGGTAACGTCTTCATGTTCACATGCCCACATTTTACCTGTGCGCCCAAGACCCGTCATCACCTCATCAACAATCAAGAGAATATGTTGGTTTTTGGCAAATTCAGCAAGATCCTTCAGAAAGCCATTCGGTGAAATTAACATACCACCTGCTCCCTGTATTAATGGCTCTAAAATGATACCCGCAATCTCTCCAGTGTGTTCAGAGTATACCCGTTCTACCGCGTTGAGCCAATGGGTTTTCAATGCTATATCTGAATCTTTGTCAATATCAGTTGAACCGGAGGTTTTAGGGGCAGATACGCGGATACACTTGAATAAGATGGAATTATAGGTGTTATGAAAACTCTTTATACCACCTACACTCATTGCGCCAACAGTGTCACCATGGTAGGCATTATCAAAGTGGATAAATAGTTTGCGTTGCGGTTGTCCTTTGTGTTGCCAGTACTGAAATGCCATTTTCAGGGCAACTTCAACGGCTGTAGAACCGTTGTCGGAGTAGAAAACCTTATTGAGACCTGTCGGTGTGATCTCAACCAATTTTTTGGCAAGTTTAATGGCAGGTATATTACTGTAACCGAGTAGGGTAGAATGTGCAATCTGGTCTAACTGTGTTTTGAGAGCAGCATTTAGGTCGGGGTGATTGTGTCCGTGAACATTTGTCCACATGGAAGCGATTCCGTCAATATAACGATTCCCTTCAACATCAATCAGATAAACCCCTTCACCGCGTTCAATGATAACTACCTCTTCTGCTAACCAATCACGCATCTGTGTGAATGGATGCCATAGGTAATCTTTGTCCCAGCCAGTTAACGTTTTCCTATCCTTTAAGTTTTGCATAGTGAACAGGATGTTCTAACGTAAGTTCTTCATAAGTGCCTTCCTTGGGCACGACAATTTCAAGCATCCTGTTTTGATACTTAGTATAGAAATCTTCAGGTTGGCAAGGAATAGGAAAGGTATTTCTGAAACCATCTGGAAATGAACTGGTCCGTCCAACCACCTTTTCAAAGCGTGGATCAGCAAGTAACTTGGGATTCTTTTCATCCCTTGGCAAGTGCGTTTGAACGGTCACAACACTCTCATTGACAGGGGTTGCATCTGGTGCGTAAGGAGAACTGAGATAAACTTCGTAAGCATAGTCTGGTAATCTATCAGGTAGGTCGTAAGTATCTTTTGCGGCAGAATTGGGAACCCACCGAGGGAACTCAATCTCAATCCGAAAGTGGTCTGTCAATTCCGTTACACGATTGACCATTCCGTAACGACGGTATCGTTCTTTTATGTCATCGGAGTAAATTGCACCTTCTGTTTGAACAGCACCGGGCATTGTTGTTCGGGGAGTTACTGGATCTTTTACCAGAACAGAACGCATAAGTGTCAGGAGAGGTGTGGCAATAAGTGAGGGGACCCAACCATAGAAGGATGCGCCGAACCGGGATTGTTCTTCATCAGGTGATGTCGTAAGTTCATCCTTGAAACGGAATGCCCCTTCAACGATAGCAATGACTACTCCCAAAAATATCATCAAATTGCCAGTAGATGAGAACAAACTGCCACCAGTTTGTTTGACACCGATGAAAAATAAAACGAGAGGGTATAGAATCAGATTGAGTAAACTGTTAATCCCAGTTGAAATGGCTGAACTGAAAACTCGTGTGTTTCCTGCCATCTCTTCTAACCGTGTTTTGAATTTCGCAGAGAATGCACCGAGAATCGGTTGTCCAAGCATCACAATCAAATTAAAAGGTATACGCAACGATGAACCGACTGCATCTGGCAAC
>VYFM01000657.1:4613-5366 GCA_009842375.1 Candidatus Poribacteria bacterium
GCACAAATTCTTCTGGAACCCCTTGCTTTTTCTTATTTGACTTACTGGCATCCTCAGTATCAGTTTCAGCAGTTTCGGGATATTCGAATGTCTCAAAAAATTTACTGTTGATATCAATATACGATTCCCATTGGCTTGGAACATCGCTTTGCATGAATATTGCTTCAACCGGACATTCGTCAACGCACGCTGCACAATCAATACATACAGCGGGATCAATGTAGAGTTGGTTTTCACCATCAGAAGTATGTATACAGAATACAGGACAAACATCAACACATGCGGTGTCTTTTACGTCTACACAGGGTTCACAAATAATATATGCCATTCCTAATCCTTTCCTCCTATTTAGTCTACTCAATTTTAATTATACTACAATTCTATGTAGATAGCAAGTTGAAAAAGGGTGTAAATACTTGCATTAACCATCATAGCCTTCCTGCTGGAATGCTTATATTATCTATTTCATTTTGTTAGAATCTAGGATTACACGGGGACGCGGAGTTCTGTGTCTTCACCTCCCAATTCCCTTTTTAATAAATATGCCCATACAGTTCAATGGATGCTTGGACACCCAAATTCAATAATCCGCGTTCCTCCGTGTCTTCCGCGTAATCCGTGATTCAGATATAAAATCCGCGTTCCCCGCACATTGCGCGATTCTGAGAAATAAACCAAAACCACTCCCAATCCCAAATTACCCATAAAACATATTGGTTATATATTGTTCCAAAAATCCCATCTCCTTCCAAT
>VYFM01000667.1 GCA_009842375.1 Candidatus Poribacteria bacterium
GTTTACTTTAGCAATCGTTGCTTTAGTTGTAGGACTTACAGGCTGTGAAAAAATAATGCCAATGATGCCTGCTGATGAAAAGCCTGCTGATGAAGTCGTTATCGGTATTGCAGTTGCAGAGACAGGTCCTAACGCTGAACCCTATGGACTACCGATGAAACGTGGGCTTGAATTGGCACAAGAAGAACTTAATATGGCAGGTGCAAACATTCAGTTTGTATCTATGGACAATATGAGTACTATTGAAGGTGCGAAAGCAGCAGTTCAAGTATTAGTAGAAAAAGATGTTTCAGCAATTGTTGGTGTTGGTATTTCTACACATCTTAAACAAGCATTCCCGATAGCACAAGACGCTGGTATAGTCGCATTTAGTCCAATTTCATCCGCGGCTGGTTTGAGTGGTGAGATAGGTGATTATGTTTTTCGCGCTGGAATCGCTACAAATATTCTGATCCCTGGTGGCGTCATGAAGACCCATGCGGCACTGAATTACGAAAATGTGGCAGTTATTTATGATGAAGCGGATGTATACTCTACAAGCTTAAAGGATGAGTTGGATAAAGCACTTGCATCTAATAATATCATGGTTCAAACCACAGAAAAATTTAAAACCAAGGACACCGATTTTTCTATGCAGTTAAAGAATATTATGATGCAGGATCCACAGCCTGATGTCCTTTTTATTGCTTCACTTTCTGATGAGATGATCCTGATTATGAAGCAAGCAGGGGATCTTGGCATTACTGCAACAACGCAATTGATAGTTCCCGATTTGACCGGTTTTGAAGTGAGTGCAGTTGGTGCAGCCGCTGATGGGGCAATAGCATTTGCGGGGTGGTCAGGTCTGAGTGACACACCTGGAAATCAAGAATTTGTGCAGGCATATAAGGCGAAATTCAACGATGATGAACCTTTACCTTGGGCGGCACAAGCGTATGCGACTCTATATATTCTTGCTAATGCGATACATAATGCACCATCCACAGATTCAATGGATATTCGGGATGCTTTAGCAATGACTTCACATCTACCTACTATTTTAGGTCCTTTCTCTTTCGACCCCAACGGTGAAGCAATCTATGAGAATATTGAAACGATTGTTCAGCAAGTCATGGAAGGGAAACTCGTAGACCTTAAGTAATTTCCATATAAGACTAACAATATAATTTAGAAGCCATCATCTGTGATTTAAAGATGATGGCTTCTTTGCTTAAGAGAGATTACTTTCGAGCCTCAGGTGTAACTTTGAGCTTTACTTCCTTCCCGTCACGTATAACCACTACATCAACAGGTTCTCCGATTTTTACTGCATCAAGGGCATAGGTAAAGTCGTAGATATTTTCGATCTTTTTTGTGCCGAATTCAATAATGACATCTCCACCTTTCAAACCTGCTTTCTCAGCAGGTCCACCAGCGACAACACCAGAGAGTTTCATACCTTCGTCTTCTGTAGTATAATCAGGGATTGTTCCTAAATATACACGCAGTGTTCCACGGCTTCCTTGTTCTGGTGTATTACGTTCTACCTTTACATATTCTGGTCGTGTGTCAGCACTGATTAGGTCTGTGACAATCCCATAAGCCAGGTTTGAGATGCGTTCTAAACCAGCATAGTTCAGTGTTTCAGCATCATCTGATGGACGATTATAGTCTTTATGTAGACCGGTGAAAAAACTGAGGACAGGAACATTTTTGGGATAGAAGGCTGTTACATCTGTTGGCATATACGGATCTGATTTTAGTGAAAGATTGAAACCGACAAGTACGTTCCGTTTTTCAATTAACTTTGTCCAGATAGGTGAAGAACCGATACCTTGCAGGACAAGTTTGTTATTGCGGAGACGACCCACCATATCAAAGTTGATGTAAGCAGCGACGTTTTCTAAAGGAAGGACAGGTTCATTCACGAAATGAGTAGAACCGATGAGTCCGAGTTCTTCTCCCGACCATAAGGCAAAGATAATACCTCGTTTAAATTTCTCTGGATGATTTTGCCGTTCTTCACTGAACATTTTTGCTAATTTTAGGACAACAGCAGTTCCCGAGGCGTTATCATCTGCTCCGTTATGGATTTGTGTTTTTGCTTCACCTTTTGCAAGTGAACCGATCTCACCATAACCGATATGATCGTAGTGTCCACCAACAATGATGTATTCGTTATTATCAGTTTGATGGGTTGGTGGGATTTTCGCAAGAACATTATTATCCGTTTTCTTGATTTTTTCAATGGAGGCAGCGATCTTGATTTTGAGATTGGGTAAAGGAAATGATCCTGCAAAGTGCGGATTTTCATCGTCAAGTCCAGTTTGAACATCTTTCAGATTTTTACCTGCCTGTGCTAATAGGATATTGGCAACAGTATCAGTGATAGAACCGGCGATAATACCGGAATCAGCACTGCCGCTGTCAAAGTTAAGTGGAATGATCTTACCAGAGTTAGGTGAATTTGGACCTGCAACGGTAAGAAATGCGATAGCACCATTTTCCCGTGCTTGCACTGCCTTATAGCGAATTCCTGCATATCGTATTAATTGTTGTCGACGTTCTGCCTTCACAGCTTCTGGAACATAGCGAAGTGCAATCACAATCTTATCCTTCACATCTAATCCAGCGTAAGAATTGTATCCCTCACCTGCTTCTCCAGGAGCTAATAGTCCGTATCCAACAAACACAACTTCACCCTCAACTTCACCATTACTTGAGAAAGAGAGTGGTAGAAAATCTTGTTCTACCTTGAATTCAAGCTGCTCTTCAGAATTCTCTATTTTGCGGGTAATAAGAAAGTGGTTTTCATCTGGAATTAGTTTACTCCCAGCATTAAATTCAAAGGTTTGGAAATAACTACCTTGCTCACCTGCTGGTTGTAAGTTAAGATTAGAAAAATGTTCGACGATGTAATCTGCAGCGCGTTTTGAACCTTCCGAACCTGTCATCCTACCTTCTAATGCGTCATCCGCAAGGAATTCAACATGTTGCTGTATGGAGGTTTTCGGTTCATCTATAAAATCGGTAATGGATGAATCTGTATTTTGTGTCTCCTCTATGGATATGGGAATTCTTGATATTTGACTCCTTGGAGACAACGATATTGCTTCAAGTGCAGCTTGATGATTCCAGGATGCAAGATAGAGTTGGGAAACCTTTTGGTTATTACGATTTGAGGTCCAGCATAAGCGATTACCGTCGGGTGAAAAAACGGGGAGTCCGTCAAAACCATCAGTTGTTGTAACCTGAACAGGTTCATGTCTACCCATTGCATCTACGAGGTATAACTCAAAATTTGAGAAACCGAGTTTGTTAGATGCAAAAATGGCATAAGCCCCGCTTGGATGAAAATATGGTGCCCACGACATGCTGTCAAAATCTGTCAACCGTTTAATCTCCGTACCATCTATACGCATTGTGTAAATGTCTGCAGTTACCCCGTCTTCAGAGAAGTGCCTCCAGACGATATGTTGACCATCTGGTGTAAAAAAAGGACCTCCATCATATCCTGGCATATCTGTCAGACGTTTCTGGTTAGAACCGTCTGCCTCCATGATATAAATTTCTCCAAAATATGCGGGATCAATTTCAAATTGTTTCAACTGCTTTGGAGTTAGATCACTTTTTGGGTATGCATCTCGTATGGAACAGAAGACTATGAGTTTACCGTCAGGAGAATATGAACCTTCAGCATCATAACCGTGTGCGTTTGTCAACTGTTTCAAGTTGCTTCCATCCCGGTTTGCAGAGAAGATGTCCATTGCTTCATCGTAATCCCAACTGTAACGGCGTTCTTTTCCAGATGCGCGGAAATTTAGTTCTTCTTTCTGTTTCGCTTCAGCAAAGACATCATGGTGTGTAGAAGCATATAATACTTCGTTGCTACCGGGGCGAAAGAATGCACATGTTGTTTTGCCAATGCCTGTTGAAACACGATGGGTATCTCCAGACAGTAGATTGAGGATATATATTTGAAAAAATGGGTTTCCGGTCTCACGTTCACTTTGAAAAATCAACGAGTTTCCATCTTCTGAGAAATATCCTTCTCCAGCCCGTTTCCCATCATAGGTGAGTTGGCGGATATTACTAAGCAAAGCATCCTCTCCAATTGACTTATCCTTAACAACATTCTCTGTGGTTTGTGGTAATTCAGCATTACTTGAAAGTGCAGCAATAATAAGCACTATACAGAACACACTGATCCATTTGATGTGGTACATCTCATATCCTCCAAATCTATCTCACCATATTTTCTTACAGTCTATCTCATAAATCGTTTTCCTGATCTCTTGCAGAAAATCCTATCTTCATCGTAGAGCGAGGTTGCCTCACCCAGAAAGAAAGTGTGCTTCTAATCGGGCGGGGAGACCCCACCCCTACAAGTGATTTATGAGATGTACTCTATGTAATCATGTTTCGGTTTTATATCCTATAGGTACTCAGCTGCTTTCTGTTTCAGAAAAGCGAGTCCATCCGTAGCCAAACTTTCAGCACTCGGTGCAATATCGCGCCAGATACATGTTGCTGCAGCGATCTCTTTAACGGCAGGTGTAAACGATTCGATGACAAGCCATCTATTATAGTTTACCTTTGCTAAAGCAGCAAATACACCGTCCCAATCAACGAGTCCTGTTCCGGGTGTGCCTCTATCGTTTTCACAAGTATGCATGTGATGTAGATAATCACCAGTATTAATTATTGCATCAGCCTGGTTTTTCTCTTCAATGTTCATGTGGAAAGTATCTAAATGTACTTTGAAATAGGGACTATTAACTGATTGGCACAGTTTAACTGCATCTTCGGCAATGTTAACAAAATATGTTTCAAACCTGTTAAGTGGTTCACTTGCGAGGGTAACACCGTGTTTTCCACCGAATTCAGCGACCTCTTGTAAGCCTTCAACGCACCACTTCCATTCCTGTTCATTTCTTCCACGTCCAACGAGTTTTCCAACGGCACTATACATCGGTCCAACCAGTGTATCAGCACCTAATTCAGCAATTACTTCAATAGTTCGCTTGAGATAGGACTTGGCATTTTCGCGAATTGTGGGATCTTCATCAATGGGGTTTCTATCACCACCCATGATATTACACCCGATAGTTTCTAACCCAGTATCTTTCAGCAATGCTTTTGTATATGGAATGTCAACCGTTTCTGTATCAAAAATTGGGATTTCAACGCCGTCAAACCCCATCTCTGCGACTTTTGGAATAAGGTCTGCAGTTTCTTTATCAAACTTGTCTGCCCAAAGTAATAAATTTACACCAAATTTTGGCATATTCTGTTGTTCTCCTTTTAGTCATTCTGTTGTTAACTCACGGTCTATCTCATAAATCGTTTTCCTGATCTTTTGCGGAAAATCATATCTTCATCGT
>VYFM01000276.1 GCA_009842375.1 Candidatus Poribacteria bacterium
GGCATACAGAGAACTGGCAACAAAGAAACCTTTTGTTGTCAACAAAAACCTTGGAAGTGCTGTTGAGGTAGAACCGGAAGAACTAACAAGCATAAATGCCGACGGTTTGTCAGTTGTTATACCTACACAGAAACAAAAATACGATTTTGACCGTAAAGGGTGGTTGTTAATTCCGAATATTTTATCTGAAGCAGATATTAAGGAAATGCGTGATTTCTGCAATCAATTGAAAAATGAACCGAACAACATCCCAGAGCCAGAACGTTGCGGACTCGGTGGTCCCCTACAGAAACTCGTAGATCATCCTGTTGTTGTCGGATTGTTAAACGAGTTTTTGGCATACCCACCCGCTGCGAGTGAGGATTGCTACGGGTTTCGTCTTGAAGAATCTGACATTATACTCGGAGCTGCACAGAGTGACAATTATTTGCAGTCATCAAATAACAAAGGTAACGGTTTATTTCGTCTACCCGGTGATTCTCATATTTACAGATGTGTTCCAGGACGCGGATGGAGTGGATTAACTCGCGCTATATGGGAATTATCTGGGGTAAATCAAGATTCGAATTACATTCGGTTTATATCGGGTAGCCACAAATCCTCTTTTCCAACACCAAATACCCTTTACGATGACAATTCATCAATCTGGGAAACCTATGAATGTCCATCAGGGTCACTCTTCTTTTTTACAGAATCAATGACACATAAGAATGTCCAAGACACATCCAATGCCCTAATGAATGACAGAGTGCAAATCTCAAATTTGTATAACACAATTGCCAGTCGCTGGTCGAATTGGTTGCCTCATCCACAATTAATTGAGTCGATGCTACCTAAACGACAGACACTCTTCAGAGAAGTATACGCTGGAGGAAATGTAGTAAACGGTGACTTTGGAAATCGCACTTCAGCTTATCCTATAGAAAAGTAACGTTATACCTACAAAGTATAGAGAGAAGAAACAACATGATGCAGACTAATTCAAACGTTCTACTACCGACAGAAACTTGTGAACTACCTACACACAACGCAGATGACATAGTTGTTCCAGAAATGACTGCGGAACAGAGATACGAATTTGATACTCATGGATGGTATCTGATTCCAGAAGTCTATACAGGTGCAGAACTAAACGAGATGCAGGATTTTGCTCATAGATTGCATCAGAACCCCGATACGATTCCCGAACATGAACGCAGTACTCTCGGAGGACCTCTCCAAAAACTAATTGACCATCCGTTAGTTGTTTCGCTGCTCAATGAGTTCACTGCACATCCATCCGTATCAAGTTTAGAAAGTTACGGATATACAGTTGAAAGTACGAATCTCTTTTATAGAGAACCAGGAATGGGTAGATTTGGTCCACACAACGGTAACGGGTTGCTCCGCTTCCCCGGTGATGTACATTACTATAACGCCTTTCCCGGTAAAGGATATAGTCCTCACACTCGTGTTGTATGGGAATTGAATGAGGTAAAGAAAGGTCAAGGTGGAACGTTGTTGGTCACAGGAAGTCATAAATCCGTCTACACAGCACCCGCAGAAATACAAAATCCGGATTCGGATATTTGGAGCACTTATGGATGTCCTCCAGGCTCACTTCTGTTCTTCACCGAAGCATTGACTCACAGTGCGAATCCTTGGTCAAATACAGACAATAACAGATTAGCAATTTTTAATCTTTATAGTCCTGTTGATAGTGGATATGCAAGAGTATATAAACCGCATCCCAAACTGCTTGAGGAGATGCCTCCGTTGCGACAAACACTGTTCCGTAGTAGATTTGTGGTGGACAGACTCAATAATAATAAATAAGGAAACACGATATTGAAAGGAGATAATTTTGGCTACACAACCAAATGTTTTATGGATATACGGTGAAGATCTTTCACCAGATTTAGCCTCCTATGGTACACCTGCAGTTGCAACACCAAATATTGATCGTCTTGCAGGGGAAGGAACGCTTTTTAAGAATGCATTTGTAACTTGTCCTGTCTGTTCACCAAGTCGTTCTGCCCTCATTACAGGGACATATCAAACCCATTTTGATGCACACAACCATCGCAGTAATCGAGATAAACCTTTGCGTTCAGACATGAAACTCATCACAGACAGTTTCCGTGAAGCAGGTTATTTTACCTGTAACAGTCCTGGACCTCCATATAACCGTCGTGGAAAAACTGACTTCAACTTTCATCGTGAGAATCCCTTCGATGGAATAGATTGGAAGGAACGTGATGAAGGACAACCGTTTTATGCACAAATAAACATACCTGACACACACCGTGTATTTAAACCGGATCCAGAACGTCCAATTAATCCAGATGATGTTGAGTTGCCTTCATACTATCCTGATCATCCACTCACCCGAAAGGATTGGGCACTCTATTTGGAAAGTATTCAGATTTTAGATAAAAAGGTCGGTCAGATTCTCAATCGATTAGATGGTGAAGGTCTGACAGAGGACACTATTGTCTTTTTTATTAGTGATCATGGTCGTGCTCATATTCGGTGCAAGCAATTCCTTTACGATGGTGGTATTCGTGTTCCACTTATCGTGCGTTATCCAGGAAATGTGGACGCTGGTGTTATGAGTGATGAACTTGTTAGTGGTGTAGATTTTATGCCAACTTCACTATCTCTCACTGGAATTGATATTCCAAACTATGTGCAGGGACAAATCTTCCTTGGATCAGAAGCAACATCACGTGATGCAATCTTTGCTGCACGTGATAGATGTGATGGAACAGATGATCGCATCCGTTGTATCCGCACAAAACAGTATAAACTTATCCGTAACTATCATCCTGAACTTCCATATATGCAGTTCAATGGATATAAGAAGTTGCAATATCCTGTGTGGACATTAATCCGTATCTTATCAGAAAAAGGTGAACTGGCTGAAGCACAGCAACATTTTCTGAAACAGACACGCCCAGATGAAGAACTATATGATCTTCAGAATGACCCGCATGAAGTCAATAATCTTGCAGATGACAATAGTTTCAAAGATGTAAGAATGGATCTCAGTAACAAATTAGATGAATGGATAAGGACAACAGGAGACCTGGGAGAGACACCCGAAACAGAGGAAATCAAAAGTTACTGGGATGATAATATGGATGAAAGTTTCAATAATAAAATGGGGAGCCGCGGTCTTTCACCAGATATTAGTGATGAAGATTATCTTGAGTGGTGGGAAACTAAACTTCTGTAGGAGTGACCTCCCGGTCGCGACCGGGGAGGTCACTCCTACAGAATACAAGAGGATTGTGAATATATTGCTTTCTGACACAATTAACGGTAGAATGAATAAACCGACACACCCCATATTAAACGGATTATTACCCATGCACCACCTACAATAAATTCTCCAAGGATTAACCCCAAAAACAACGGTAAAACGCGATGGTAGAGTTTTATACCACCAAATCTTAATATCAGATTCTTTGCAGTCCAACTTATGAATACAGAAAACCACAACCACCCAAAGGTCCACATACTACTTGCCACTGCATACCCTGTCGGGTGGAAAGGAAAAGCAGGGAACCGCGTACGTAACCACCACAATAAGCCAGTAAACAGAAAACCTATCCCCATGAATGCCACAGCAGGTACGTTTGTTTCACTTGGATAATATAACCATGTTCTCAGTCTATTATACCCTCCGTTGCCTAACCCCGGATTTGCACCAATATCGTACGATACAACTAAATATGACCAAAATGATGCTAAAATACCAAAGACGACAGCACACATCATAGCGATAGTAATTTTCCAAGCTTTCATATTTCCTACTTCTGCAAGTTTAAACCCCTCCAATGTGTGTGGCATTGGATGTGCGCGATAGCCACGATTAAATGCATAGAATAGTGACATCATCGTAAGGCTTGGAGGTGGTATCATCCGCGAGCCGAAAGAATCCAATATGAACTGCCGCGGATTAGCAACAAACATTTCATGCGTAGGAGGACCTACTTCTGCACGAACTCGTGTTATTCCAAGAGCGAGGAGATAATAAATAAGAAAATATAATGCGATCATCCAAACAACCATTCCTCCATAACTTGAAAAGATGAATAAGAATAACACTCCCGCAAATAGACCTAATAACGGAAGTCGATAGTCTGTTGAATCTTTCATCTCAGGAGAAAGATTATGTGTTGACTGAGTAACAGAGTCTCTCACTTTAAATGAATTAATCACGCTTCTGAACATAGAGTAGAAGTGTTTTCGTCCGCCATAGAGAGCAAAACAAGCGATAGCAAGGTATGCCCCAACACCTTGTGGTCCATCATAAGGAAAACCGGGTAGTACTTGTAAACCCATTGCCCTACCCAAAATCCGTTCTCCCTTCCAGAAAAGGTAAAAAAACCAGAGTGAAAAAGACATTTCCAACGGCATTAAAAATGCAAGTCCCACTCCGAAAGACAGTATATAAACGGGTGTCCAACCCATAGCATCCCACGGTTTTTCTGTGAAGTAGATACCTAAGTCTGCTTTACGAACCGGTATCTCTGGAAATACTGGAAAGAACGCATGTATACCGTTTATCAAATCAATTCCACCTGCAATTGCAAAACCTGCCCATAGGAACTTATTTTTAAAGAGTCTTCCATCCGAGTGTGTCATCTCTATTGGTAGCCGCACAATCGGATATGTCAATCTTTCTCGTTCAATCCATTGCTTCCGTATTAGAAGATCAATACAAATCATCACCCATATCACAACAGACAGAAACAGTGTCCACCATAGAATCGGTTCCCACCATGCAGTCATATACTTTTTTGTATAAAAAGTCGTATCTCCGTCGTAAAAGTCTTGGAGAACTGATAAATCACTCAACGTCATCCAACTTGGTAAAAATCGCCAAAAGAGCGGTTGCCATTCATTCTCTGGTGTAGCAAACCAGAAACCGTTGGGTATGACAGGGACAACAGTTTGCATCATGTCGTGTCCTGCGATCGCAGACGATAATGACAGCATAACGAAAATAGTCAGCAATTCTCCTTGACGAAACGCGAAGCGAGGGACTAATAGTTTGAGTAGGAAATTTAGTGATACTAATACCATCAGCGTTATTACAACATTGTAGATAAGCGACATTGTTGTTGGCAAAGTACTCCAAAAACGGAGGTGGTTCGCCATAATAAAATAGGTATTAGGTGGGATGAGAATGATACCTATCAGTATTGCACGAAGTGTAACACCTGGCTGTTTATTTTGCTGTGGATGTATGTTTAAGTTTTGAAATATTGGTGTTTTTTTCATAGGTTAAGTTACGGTGTAGTGATACAACCAAGTTTACTACATTTCAATAGGAGTTCAAATGTAATACTTAGAAATCTACCG
>VYFM01000438.1 GCA_009842375.1 Candidatus Poribacteria bacterium
GTACAGAAGATGTGCTTGAATGTCTCATTTTAACAATTTTATCGCAAAATACTACGGATGTTAGTCGTGATAAAGGGTACGCGCAGCTTCGAAGCAAATTTCCAACATGGGAAGATGTATTGAATGCTGATGCTGATGCTGTTGAAGAAACTATAAAGATCGTTGGGTTAGGAAACCAGAAAACAGAGACCATCAAAAATTTTCTCTCTTGGCTCAATGCAGAATACGGTGAGTTGTCATTAGAATTTATACATGATATGAAAACTGAGGATGCCTTAGAATTCCTATGTCAGCATAAAGGTATCGGTATCAAAACTGCATCAGTTACACTTTCATTCGCGTGCGGGAGAGATGTTTTCCCCGTTGACACACATATCCTACGTATATCTAAACGACTCGGATTGATTCCCCAAAATTGTAGTGCTGAAAAGGCACACTATGTATTACCACCTATTATTCCCAAAGGTAAAACATACCCATTCCACATGAATCTGATATATTTCGGAAGACAGATCTGTAACGCCAGAAAACCTTTGTGTGAAGAATGTCCATTGACTGACGAATGCCTCTACTTTGAAGAAAATATGCAAACTTAGGATGTCAGATACTGGGAGCAACAAAATGTTAAATTGGAGAGAATTATCATGGAAACACATTTTTGTTGTGTTACTTATATTATATCTCCTACCGATATGGATTTTTGCATACTTTCCGTCACAAGATGGACCAAGTCATGTCTACAATGCTCTTGTTCTGAAAGAATATGGTGACCATGCAAACTATAAAATACGGGATGCATGGCAACTCAATATCACCATCTTTCCAAACTGGTTATCTCACATCGTACTTGCTGCACTTCTTTACGTTTTCCCTCCTGTCATGTCAGAGAAGGTCTTTTTGACAATCGCAATTGGTATGATACCATTTGCGTTCTTTTACTTTATTGATGCAGTCCACAAAAATAAAAAAGATAGGTTTCTGTATGCATGGCTCGGATTTCCGTTTGCCTACAATTACCTTCTTTATATGGGATTTTACAATTTCACACTTAGTATTTCGTTTTTCTTTTTTAGTTTTGGTTTCTGGTGGAAGCACAAGGACAACATGCAGGTTAAGCATATCTGCGTAATGTACGTGCTGTTACTACTCACCTATCTGTCCCACATTGCATCTTATGGACTTGCTGTTTTAGGTATATCTGTTGCAGCGGGGTCTATATGGGGTTGTGAAGCATTAGCAAAAGCATGGCAAGAGCATAGAGAAAGTGTTGGTGTAATGCTTAAGCAATTTGTTATAAACCTTAAACCTTTCTTCCGTTTCCTTTTCTACATGGTGCCGATCTATTTTGTGCTAATGGAATACTATTTGTATAGCATTAAAAGACATCCAACAGGCAGCCACAGGGGTATGGACTACATTTGGGACTACTTTTTTGACATTGGATGCCTTGTCTACTTCACGCATTGGCATAAACATCCAAACCACTTCTTACTTGTTGTATTGGGAATTGCAGTACTTATTGCAGTTGGTTACCGAATATATCGAAAGGAGTGGATTAAAAGCACCGATGCTTTTCTACTGATTGCAATTTTATATACTTATATGTTCATCAAAGCACCTTGGAGTTATGGACCCGGTGGTTGGATAAACGACAGAATTTATATTTACATTCTGCTGATGATGGCACCGTGGTTTGTTGTTGATATGCACAAAGTAGTGCGGTACGGAATCATGACATGCTTGTTAATTTTCGCATTAATTCACTTCGGCAGGACTGCTTATGAACATGGAAGTATTTCACCTGAGATGGCAGAACTGGTATCAGGAACAGACTATATTGAGCCGCATTCAACGTTTTCTATTCGTACTGCAGATGGACATAAATCCAAGTCACTTGGACGGGTTGATCCTGTCGCCCCTTTTGTACATACACAAGCCTTTTATGGGGTATATGCGGATGATGTTGTCCACATGGCAAACTACGAGGCTAACTATTACTACTTTCCTGTCAATCGCAACAACAGGGATAGCGTGGGATTAGACTATATAAGAGCGGATTATGTAATCGCTTGGATGTATCCAGAAACCGAACCGTTTGCAGATTTACAACCCAATTATGATATAATCCATGAAACTGAACATCTTAAACTATTTAAAAGAAAAACAGAACCACCGGCACTTGACCTCTGGGATGAAACAGAGGATGGTAACCTAATTATTCGATTTGATATGCAACCAGACAATGCTGAGGTAGAAGAGAACTACCACATTGTTGGACCGAAAACAATGTATGTTAGTGGCAAATACGGTTGGGATACTGAATGGAATCCGACAGATCCGGTAAATAAAGCAAACTGGAGAATATCACCCCGTGCTGCATATTTGGGTCCTCCAGAAAACACAACACCACTAACAAGGGATTCAGTTCACGGAAGAGAAGATGCTGCCTTTCGTATAGACATGCCAAATGGTACTTATCGTATTACCAACATATTTCAGTCAGCAGAAGGCGCAATCCATGAAGTCAATATGTTGGCAAACGGGAAACCAATTATAAAGAAACTTTTTGTTCCACCTGGCAACGAAAAGGTGGAAAAGGAAGCTACAATAGAAGTAGACAACAACCGTCTCGTCCTCGTCATATATACTTCAAAAAAACGGATAGAGACAGCGAAAAGGCATATACATTGGATATGGAATGGATGTACTGTTGAACAGATTTCCGTAAGTCAATAACATATTTCTGTTCAACAATAGTTTGTTAGATAAGAAAAGGAGACATAATGATAAAACCACATGGAGCCGAAGCCTTAACACCGCTTTATGTAACGGATGATGCAGAACGTAAAGAACTAATCGAAGAGGCGGAACAACTTCCATCAGTTACAGTCTCGTCAGGTGCAGCTGCATCAGCCGTAATGCTTGCTTCGGGTTACTTCACCCCGTTGGAAGGATACATGAATATCGCAGAAGCAACAAGTGTTGCTAATGATATGAAACTTCTCAAAGGTCTTTTTTGGCCCATCCCAATAATGAATATCGTACCTGACGAACAATTGACTGATGCAGTGAAAAATGCTGACCGAATTGCATTACGTGATCCGAACGTTGATGGTAATCCCCCACTTGCAGTCATGGATGTTTCAGATATTGAAACACTTTCAACAGAGCAAAAACATCTCATTATTGAAAAGATCTTTGGAACAACGGATCCTGAACATCCCGGGGTACCTGCTTTCGCTGATGTCGGTGACAAAGTCCTCTCCGGTCCTATCCAGGTATTGAACTATTCCTATTTTCCTGAAGATTTCCCAGATACATTCCGCACAGCCGTTGAAATTCGTGATGACATTGCTGCACGTGGATGGGAAACAGTTGTCGCTTTTCAGACGCGTAACCCGATGCACCGTGCCCACGAAGGACTCTGCAAAATCGCACAAGAGGCAGTCAATGCCGATGGTATTCTAATTCATATGCTTCTCGGCAAGCTAAAGCCCGGGGACATTCCCGCTGCTGTTCGTGATGCTTGCATCCGTACGATGGTAGAACACTATTTCCCCGAAAATACCGTCTCTATCACCGGTTATGGGTTCGATATGCTCTACGCCGGACCGCGGGAGGCACTCCTCCACGCCGTTTTCCGTCAGAATTGCGGTGCATCGCACTTCATCGTCGGACGCGACCATGCTGGTGCAGGTGATTTCTATGGACCGTTTGATGCACAAAAGATTTTTGATACAATACCTGAAGATGCACTCGAAATCGGTATCTTCCGTGGTAATTTCACCGTATGGAGCAAAAAGCGCAATGAAATCGTCATGATGAGCGACAGCCCGCACGATGCAGACGACTACTTCAGCATCTCTGGGACAAAATTGCGTGAGATGCTCGCCGCTGGCGAACCACCCCCACCAGAAATCGCACGCCCCGAAGTTGCTGAGATTCTGATGGAATATTACCAAAGTGTGGCATGATATTCTGGAACAATAACGATGGAGTCTCTACTTTCTTCAATTACTTGCACTGATAATACTCTAACGAACTCATTTGTATAGTTGATCGCTGTGGAAGCAATTCTGTATACCAAAAACATCCCACGTTATCTCGCAATTCGCTACCTCGGCAAAAGATGGCGTAGTCTATACACGTCCCCGCTTTCATGCATTAATCACGTTGATATTCCAGAACCACAGTTACCCACACAACAATGGGTCAAAATCAAAACAAGACTCAGTGGCATCTGTGGTTCGGACTTAGGAACAATCACATCAAAAGGAAGTCTCTATTTTTCTCCAATTACATCAACCCCTTTTGTCTTGGGTCATGAAATCGTTGGTGAAATTGCAGAGATAGGGGAACAGGTACAGGATTGGTCGATCGGAGACCGTGTAGTGATTGAACCGGCATTATCCTGTAGTGTGCGTGAGATTGAACCACCATGCCATCAGTGTAAAAACCTTCGTTTTGCAAATTGTGAAAATATAACAAAAGGTAGTATATCTGCAGGAGTTCAAACAGGTTTCTGTCGAGATACAGGAGGTGGGTGGAGTCAGTATGTCCTTGCCCATCATTCACAGTTACACAGTGTCCCGGAGGAAATGTCCGATGAAATCGCCGTTTTGCTTGAACCCTTCTCTTGTGCATTACATGGTATTCTAAATGTTAGATATGATGAGGCTGAGAATATCTGTGTGATAGGTGGAGGCACAATTGGATTACTCACTGTTGCTGCACTTCGGATGCTCGGATATCAAAACCGTATCATCAATTTTGTAAAACACCCTCATCAACAACAATTTGCTCGTGATCTCGGTGCTGATGTGGTGATTCCTACCAATAGAAGTCGGTACGACGTCTTCTCAGAATTAACTGATGCTGAATCTTTTCAGCCAGAAACCGGGAAACAGATTTTATTTGGTGGGGCGGATTCTACCTTCGATTGTATCGGTTCAAGTGTTACGATAGACGATGCCCTTCGGTTCACAAGAGCAAATGGAGATGTAATCCTACTCGGAATGCCTGGTATACCACAAAATATTGATTGGACATCTATGTGGTATAAGCAGTTAAATGTAAAAGGTGCTTATGCTTATGGAATGGAGTTCTTTAATGATGAACAAGTACACACATTTCAACTGGGAACACATCTGCTATATGATCATGGAGCGAATTTACTGCCACTTGTCGGGACTCCATTCCAACTAAAAGACTACAAAAAGGCAATTCAGACTGCATTAAATACTGGAAAAACTGGTACTGTCAAGACTGTGTTTGATTTGCGGGAATGAGCATATATGTACAGTCTATCTCATAAATCGTTTGCCTGATCTTTTGCGGAAAATCATATCTTCA
>VYFM01000718.1 GCA_009842375.1 Candidatus Poribacteria bacterium
AATCTACATATAACGCTTATCCGTTAATGGCACATAAATTGCATAAAGAAGTATAGGTTTAGTATTATCATATAAAAATTTTGTATCAAAACCGATTACGTATAAATATTATGAGGTGAAATAATGAGTGTAAAAAGAACGTCAGGTGCCTTAATGACTTCGCTCGTGCTTCACTTAGTTTTAGCTCTTATTGCGGGACTATATTTTGTAACGCAAACACAAACATTTAAAGATTTAGTTGGAGTTGAAACACTTGAACCACCGGATCCGCCGAAGCCTAAGGTGCGAAAACCGATCGTAAAGAAAATTCTTAAACCGATCGTTCCTGTGGAAAGTACGGTTGTTGTTGAGCAGGTACAAGTTCAACCACGTTTAACAACAGCGTTTGCCCCAAAGGTAACTCAAAATATCCAACAGACGACGTTAGAATTTTCTAACCAAGCTATCAAAGTAGACGCACCGATCAATCCGAACGTACCGAAAGTTGTTAGACCAAACGCACCGGTTCCAGAGGTAGTAACACATACAGACTTACCTGTGTCTAATGCCCCAAGCGCATTAGCTTTTGCCGGTCCTGCAGCAAGCGCACCTTCTGCTGGTCCAAAAAACATTGCACGCGGTATTGCAGGTAGTCCTGTGCAGGTAAAAGTTCAAATCCAACGTCCACCAGGGCTTGCCATGGTTGAAAACGTTGGTGTTGCGCGTGACGCACTTGGTGAAGTTGCTGATAGCATTACGCTTGGGAACGTTGAAGTTCCACCATTGCCAAAAGGCGAACCCGGTGGACGCGTCATCGGAAAAGGTCGTGACATTCGCGGTGTACTACGTTTCACACGAATTCGCCACACCCTTTCTGACTGGTGGGCAGATTCATCCTCGTTGAACGCTCTTACCAAATGGCTAAACGAAAAAACCAAGATTAAAACGGACATGAACGTTGAAGGTGGTTCGCTCAAATTGACCGATGCTAATCTATATAAAACACCACTTGCATTTATGACAGGACACGATCCGGCACTCGTCAGATCACGAAACCTGCTCGGAAAACAATATGGTGGTGGTAAAATGGATAGCCGATTGACCGAATCAGAAGCCGCCGGACTCCGTAAATACCTCGTTGAAAAAGGTGGATTCCTCGTCTTTGACGACTGCGGTGTAAACGCACCCGCACAAGCAATGGTCCGCTTGTTTATTGCGCAAATGCGTTATGTCATGCCTGAATATCAAATTGAAAGGATTGACAACGGACACGAAATTTATGACAACTTCTACGAAATGGGTGGTCCTCCTGTCGGATTTGACATTTTCTGGTGGGGCACAAGACCGCCAAGACGGAATTACCTTGAAGGGTTCTCTGTCGGTGAAAAATTATCCGTTTTAGTTGTCCGTCGTGATTACATGTGCGCAATGGAAGCTGTCAGTCTACCGACACGCAGTGTACACTATTCGCCTGGTGTCTATCGTTTCATGACAAACGTTGTCGTTTATGCATTGACACACGGTGCTATTTCCGACTACTCCGGTTATGTACCCGAAGATACCTTAGCGCAGAAAGAACTTCCGACTCGTGCACCTGAAGCAGCCAAAATTGGCGCAACTGAATAACTACCTATTTTAGTTTTATTCAGTTCTATAAATTATTCATAATCTCCTGATGCTGGTTCATTTGACCCATCATTGGGAGATTTTTTATGCACATTATCCGTAGGTGCGGTTGCCTGTAGGAGCGACCTCTCGGTCGCGACCCACCAAATTCCATACGCGCATTAGCTACAGCAGAGAATAGCAAAAACACATAGATTTTGAACTAAAACCGTGCTATCATGAAAAAAACAAACTATCAGAGGTAACTAATAAATTGAAACTTGGCGTATCTACTTATTCCTATTGGCACTTCGCACCTGAACGAGTACCCATTGAACATGTCATAGAAGAAGCGGCAAAACTTGAACTTGACGGTATTGAAATCTTGCATCAACAAATGGCATCCGAAGCCACACCATATCTACAGGAACTAAAGCGACTTGCTTTTATTCATGGACTTGACCTCTACGCACTTTCCATTCATCAAGGGTTCGTTTCTCCAGAAGCACACACACGGCAAAGGAACATCAACCACACGATACATTGCATACGACTGGCTCATGAACTCGGTATTCCATCGATCCGACTTAATTCTGGTCGATGGGGCACTATTGAATCCTTCACCGAATTGATGAAAACAGAAGGACAAGAACCGGTACTTCCTGACCACACAGAAGATGACGCGTTTGATTGGGTAATCGAATCTATTGAAAAATGCCTGCCAGATGCTGAGAGATACGGTGTTGTACTCGGACTTGAAAACCATTGGGGGTTGACCTGTACACCTGAGGGAGTCAACCGTATCGTTTCGGCATTCGATTCAGATTGGTTGAAGGTTACTATGGATTGTGGAAATTTCCTATCTGACCCCTACGACAAACTGGAACAGATTGCCTCAGATGCTGTCCTTGTCCATGCAAAAACCTATTACGGTGGTGGAGAATGGTATTCCCTTGATCTGGACTATGCAAAGATCGGTGAGATACTGCGGGATGTAGATTTTCAGGGGTATGTATCCATTGAGTTTGAAGGAAAAGAGGACGCACACACCGGTGTGCCAAAAAGTGTAGAGATGCTGCGTAATAGCCTCAATCTATAAGGTAAACAAAAAGGCGGGTTAGTACCCGCCTACGGTTTTTCACGCCTAATCTGATTCCCAAGGGGCAACTTCACCTACTGCGGGTGGTGCTGGAAAGCGACTAACCACATCCACCGGTCGACCCAAATCTGACGATTCAAGCACCCTTTCACATACCTCTAACACATGGCGCGCTTGTGCACCATTGCAACGTGGATTACGGTCATTTCTGATTGCATCAGCAAAATCTGCTATACCTTTCCCCCAATCCAGACCCGTATGGGATTTCGGAGGGGAGGGTTCATCTTGCCAACCAGATTGCGGTGTGAATTTCTTGATACCTCGACCATCGTCATGCGCCTGAAGTGAGAATCCACCTTTTGTGCCATGTATCTCATAAGGCGGAAGCTGCGAAGTAACGGTAAAACTATGATAGATAAATCCCTGTGTTCCGTCAACTTGCGGCACATCAAACTCAAGCACAGCAAACCCATGATCCTTCTCTGTCACTTCAAACTCAGTGCCTTGTCGTGGTCCGGTGGTTAATATTCGTTTAGGAACTGCAACTCTGGCAAATCCGTGTACTGTTTTAACTGGTCCAATCATTGTTGTCATAGCAGTTAAGGGATACGGCGCAACATCTCGGAAGGGACCCGCATGCATTAAAAACGCATCCGCACTTGGATGCCAATGTTCCAAAGGTCCTCCGAAATTACCAAGCGTAGAAATTACATCTCCAATTTCCCCGTCACGAATCCGTTGCCAGACGTTCTGTTGAACATAACCGAGTATAGCGGATGGTGCACATGCCAATTTTAAGCCATTTGTCTCTGCTGTTTCTACAAGTTCGTTCGCTTCATCGGTCTTAATAGAAATCGGCTTTTCAGAATAAACATGTTTACCGGCTTTCAAAGCAGCAAGTGAAACTGGATAGTGAGAGATATGTAAAGTTAGGTTAACAATCGCTTCCACATTTGGGTCGTTGAACACTGCCTCAAGCGATGGATATACCTTGCCGCCGCCTCTCTCCGCAAGTGTCGATGCGCGTGCTTCTTCTTGGTCATAATAGCCAATCAATTCAATATGATTTGGGTACGCTTGGCACCGTGGTTGATAACCTCCTGCAGCAATCATACCACAGCCAACAATCACTGTTCGTAATGGGGTAATATTAGACATTTTATCCTCCTAACCTATAATGTTCCTACTTCAGATTTCCATTCCGTAATTCCTTTAAGCATATCAGATTATTCGTTTATTGCCAATTTAAAACGATGCCGTCTCCTTGATTTTTCCTTGACATCTCAAGGATGGTCGTTGTAAAATAGTGATTACAGGATGGATAACAATATGCAAAAAACATACACAACAATTCCAATTACCGTAGTATTTGGACTCATTACTTTATTGGGGTGTGCTTCACACAAAACTGCCAGAGTACAAGATTACAATCAGTTCGCTATAAAGACCGCACAAGCAGGACTCTGGAATGAAGCAATATTTCGTTGGAATCAGATTATTTCCATTGACCCAGATAATGCTGCTGCACATAACAACCTGGGAGTCGGCTACGAGGCACTCGGTATGATAGAGGAAGCAAAGTCGGCTTATCAACGTGCTACCGAACTAAACCCTGACAGTAAATACTACCGTATTAATTACCGTAGATGCAGGCTACATATTCGTCGCAGTGGTGCCGAAACCAATGAAACAGAGTCTGAATCCACCGATCAACTGATAGAAAATACACATGGAAATCCTTCTGATGCGCAATAAATTGAAACCACTCATTCAACATTCTCCACAACAAAGGATGCTTCTGAATCAACACATAATTGTATGTATTATGGTTATTATGGCATTGACAATATCTGCTTGCGGGAACAAGGTGGCACGCGTTCCTATTCCAATCAAAGTGCAATCCGAGATTGACATTGGCACTTATTCAAACTTTGCTGTGTTGCCATTTGTAATTGAGAAAAGTAGCACCAAGTTAGATGAAATTCCTGTTGAAATTGGTCCCGAAATTGCCCAAATTTTAAGAAGCAATTTAGCACGTCAGAAACATTTTAAGATCGTAAATAAGCAAGAAACTGAAAGGTTGATGACTGGAGAGCAGGTTGAAGAAAAATTGCTTGAAGATACAAAACGTTTGAGCGAATTAGGTCGATATTTTGAGGTGAAGGGTATTATATTTGGAAGTTACCGGTTTTATACTGATACCCGTCCCAGACGTTACTATGGAGAACGATATTCACATAATCAACAAAGGTATGTGATGGACTATCAGGATTATATGCAGAAAACCTATCTACTTTCGCTTCGGGTAATGATAATTGATGTTGATACTGGAAATATTATCTGGGATGAGGATTATATCCAGCAGACAGCAGAGGCACACAGTCTCGGTTCATTCGTTTTCGCGCAAATAGCACCAAAAGAAACGACATTAAGGGAACTTAGTAGACGCGCTGTGTCCGATTTTACACGCGAAATATCACCGCATTATGAAGAAGAAGACCGTTTCCTGATGCGATAAATCTATCGGTATGAAAGTCTGTATAGTATGCGATGACAACAAACACAAGGGTAAACAGATGCATAAACAAAAAAACACCCTCTATAAAAATAACATAGGTCATAACAACATCGCGCGATTTTTTCTCTGTTTTTGTTTGATTATATTTC
>VYFM01000422.1 GCA_009842375.1 Candidatus Poribacteria bacterium
GAACATTATTGTAACACATCAGTCTAATACATAAGGTCATTCCAATTGGTGAAAAACTCAAAAAATCTATATATTCACCCGTTCATCGGATAAGAGCAGAGGAGAAAAAATGAGCACAAGAGAAGCTTACGCGGAACTACAGACAAAAATATTGGATGCACGACGTGTATGGAAACGAAGTCTCTTCTGGACAGGTATTGCAATCGTCCTAATTGGGATATTGGCTATTCTGATAGGAGAATCTATCATCGACTTGCTGATGCCGCTGCCAAGTCCTGTCCGTATTGTACTACTTGCAGGAATTGTCGGTGCTACCCTCTATCTACTTTATAAACACCTGATTCAACCTTTGAGAGCGGCTCTCACCCTTCGAGATATTGCGCTGAATGTGGAACAACGTCATCCAAAACTTGAAGATAGACTTGTGAGTGCTGTCCAATTCGGTGACCGTGAATCGGATGATCCGATTGAAGCACACATGCTACAACGATTGCTGGAGGATACTACAGAACGGATAAAAGGTATTGATTTCAAAGCAACGGTTGACCACAGCAAAACCCGCAAGTACGTTGGAATCGCAACTTTGGTTGTTGCAGCGTGTGGTCTGTTATCACTCTTGTTTCCTATAGAAACCAAGACGAGTCTGATGCGAATATTTGTTCCATGGGAAAAAACTGATCCGATTTTGACAACCAAAGTACAAGTTTCACCCGGGGATGCTCGTATCCTTCGTGGTAAAAGCCTTCCGATTGAAGTCATCGTTACTGGCAAGGATGCAGACAAGGTTGTCTTGACGTATTTTGACAAGGATACGCCGCCAACAGCAGAAAACGAGGGTAGCAATCAGGAAATTAACATGTTGCAGAATCCAGAGGATAAACGTGGATTCGCCTATGAGATATTTAATATTGAAATTGATTTTGAATACTATGTTGTCGCCAATGAAACGACATCTGAACGTTACACTGTTGAAGTTTTTGAGATGCCGCGTGTAGAAGAAATCTCTGTCTCATATACTTATCCTGAATATACAAATCTCAACCCGGTTGTACAACAAGGAAGTGGTGACATACAAGCAGTCGTTGGCACATCCGCAGAAATCCGAATCACTACCAATAAAGTTATTCAGAAAGCAACATTTACCCAACAAAGTGATGAAGCAACCCAAGTAAAAGAAGTTGAGTCGGACGACACAGTGCCTGTGGAATCCATTGAGATGAACATAGCAGACGGAAACATTCTTACCACAACCTTAGAAGTCCGTGAAAATGGAAAATATAAGGTTGAACTTTTTTGTATTGATGAATTCAATAATGAAATTCCGATTGAGTATAATATCAAGGCAATGCCAGATAACGCGCCTGAAGTGGTTATCAAAGAACCCGGACGCGATGTTAAAGCGACAAAATTGGAAGAAGTTAAAATTGTTGCTGAAGCCACAGACGACTATGGTGTAGAAAAGTTAAACCTTATGTATCGTATCGGCATCGGTGAATTAAATGAAATTGTTTTAGAAGCTACCGGTGAATCTACAGCAGAAGATGCTGATGTGAAATCAGGAAAACACCTAAAAACCGGAACTTATACATTCTATCTTGAAGAATTTGATGTTGAACCTGGGCAAGTCATCACATACTACGCACAGGCTACTGACAATAACACGTTTACAGGACCGAGTGAAACGAAAAGTGAGATTTACTTTATAGAGATTAAACCTTTCAATCAAAGACTTGAACAGGGAGAACAAGCCGAAGGTGAACCCCCTGAAAGTGAAGGGACACCAAATCCTCTACCGGGTTTCATGGCTACTCAGAAACAGATTATACGGGAAACTTGGAAACACATAAATGAGCAACCTCCCACACTCACAGAAGAGTATAATATTGCAGTCAAGCAAACCGGTAAGAAACAATCTGACCTAAAGGACAAAACGCAAAGGTTTACAGACGAATTGAGTATGGCGATGCAAGAAGTGCAAATTGATCCGGAAATCGTGATGGATCTCGAAGAAGCGATTGATATGATGGGTCAGGCGAGGGATAATCTGAATGCCGTCCAACCGGAACAGGCAATGCCACCGGAACAGGCTGCACTTGAACTCCTTAATAAAGTAAATCTGGCAATTCCAAAAGTGTTGCAGCAAGCAAGGTCAAGTCAACCACAAATTGCTGAGAACTTTGAATTGGAAATGGAAGAACTGCAGAGTGAACTTGAGCAGGATCAAGAAGAAATGGAACAGGAGCTGCAGGAACAGACGCAGCAGATGTTAGACCAAGCGCGTGAAATGCTGGAACAACAACAGAACTTGAATGAACAAAGCCAGCAATTAGGTAGGCAAGATCAACCTTCACCGAGTGACATGCAACAAAATAGCCAGCAGCAGGGGCAGTTATCTCAGCAAGCACAGCAGATGTCACAACAACTTGGTCAGATGCAAGGTAATACACAAAGTACGCAACAACAACGTCTCAATCAAGCTGGACAGGCGATGCAACAAGCGGGTGAACAGATGCGACAAGCATCGCAAGGAATGCAACAGCAACAACCCCAAATGAGTGCTGCAAAAGGTCAGAAGGCAGAAGAAAGGGTTGAAGAAGCGATAGAACAACTTGAGAGAGCTGCTGCTGAATTCACAGATAATGCGTTAGAGAGAGCCAACCAACAACTCCAACAGTTAACTGCTGAACAATCTGATGTCCAACAGCAAACACAGGAAATAAGGGAGCGATCTCAGCAATCTGGCATGCGTCCTGAAGATTATCAGCAAGCCTCTGAACTTGCTAATGAGCAGCGTCAACTGCAACGCGACTTGGAATCGCTTGAAGAGAATTTGAGCGATCTTCAGGAACAACTCAGTCAAGAGAATCCGGAAGCAGCCCAAAATGTGTCTGATGCGTCAAGACGACTCGCCGAGGAACAGACCTCGGAAGATATGGCGACAGCACAACGGGCACTTCAATGGCGCAGTTTACTGTCCGCAGACCTGAATCAGCAAGAGGTGCTTGAAACGTTGGAGCAAGCACAAGCCGATCTTCAGCAAGCAAGAGCTAACATGGCAAACACTGAAGAGGAACAGCTTGAAGCTGCTTTGGAACAGCTCCAAAATTTTGAGGAACAGATGCAAGACATACAACGTGAACTTCAAGCAATGGAAGGACAGGAACAGACCGAGGAACAACAGCAACGAGAACAGCAGCTTGAAGAACAGCAACAGCAGCTTAGGGAACGGATGGAACAAGCACAACAAGCCATGCAAAATGATCAAGAAGGACAACAACCCGGTCAAGAAGGACAGGGGGAGAACGAAAATGACTTGGCACGCGGTGGGGCAGAATCCAATCAAGAAATTAAAGAACTATGGCTTGAAATGCTCGATTCTATGCAACCTCCTGCAAGCAACCGAACACGTCGCTTCCCTAACTATGAATTTGCTATTCGTGACCTCAGAAAATTGGAGGCAGCTTTAGAAGAACGTCTCAATTTGCTACAAGAAAAGAAACAATTGACACAAGTTGCGAAGGAAGATGTCCCGCCAGAATACCGTAGACTTGTTGATAGCTATTACGAGTCCTTAGCGAAGTAGAAAGAATCAGATATGTTAGATATTCCAGTAGGGACAATGCGGAAATTCCGTTTGTCCCTACAATAATTATGGAGGATTACTATGTCGTCACAACCTTTTATTGTTAAGCCCGGTGATAACATTACACTCAGCGGGGTAGAACAAGGTTGCAAACCTGAACGTATTCCAGACTATACCGGTACTTTTCAAAAAAAAGGTGAAACTAAAAAACCGTTGAAAAAGTTAAATAAACGGCTGCTCAAACTTCAGGAATTGCTTTACGCCGAAAGCAAACATGCGCTTCTGGTAATCTTGCAAGGGATGGATACATGCGGGAAGGATGGTACCATCAGGAAGGTGATGGCAGGTATTAATGTGCAAGGCTGTGAAGTTTTTAATTTTAAAGTTCCGTCTTCGGATGAGATTGCTCGGGATTTTTTATGGAGAGCACATAAAGCTGTACCCAAGAAAGGGATGATCGGTATTTTTAATCGTTCGCATTATGAAGATGTCCTTGTTGTTCGCGTGCATGATCTTGTAGATGAATCGGTATGGAAAAAGCGTTATCAGCAAATCAATGACTTTGAGAAAATGTTGGTAGAAAACGGAACGGTTGTCCTGAAATTTTTCCTCCACATCTCAAAAGACGAACAGAAAGAACGACTTGAATCGCGTATCAACGATCCTACAAAACATTGGAAAATTACTGAAGCAGATATACGCGAACGCTCCTACTGGGATGATTACATGCAGGCGTATGAAGTTGTAATACAAAAGTGTAGCACTGATTGGGCACCCTGGTATGTAATCCCCGCAAATAAAAAATGGTATCGGAACATTGTCATTACCGAACGGATTGTTGAAACGCTTGAGAAGTTGGATATGAATTTCCCAAAACCGAGTTCTGATGTTTCTACATTATATGTTGACTAATCAGAAACAGCGAAAGGTAATATTAATGCTTTCAACAGTAGAAATAGAACAATTTGAGAAAGAGGGATATCTGCTTCTTTCCGGCTTAATCTCAAAAGAGATTATTGAAAAGGCAGAACAAGCGATGTGGAGTACACTGGGAATGGATGCTGATGATCCCGACTCATGGGAACACGTCAAACGTCCATTTCTCACCAGTTTTTACATAGAAAACATGGCACACGAAAAGCGCATTGAACTTTTCGGGGTAACACATCCAGATTTGTTAGAATGTTGCACGCCTGATTATCTCACTGTTCTCAATCAACTCGCTGAAAGATATCCGACTATTCCGCACTGCAAAAGCGACCATCCAGATGCTATCTGGGCAATGAATCAGTTCCCTATTTCTGCTGAATGGAGGATTACTTCTCCTCACTTGGATGGATACTCCAGAGATTTAAGGTTGGATCCGGGTAGTTTCCGAGCATCCAGTTTAACCTATCTTACCGATGCTAATTCGCGTCAAGGAACTACTGTAATATGGCCTGAAGGTCCAGACCGAATTCGCGAATTTCGCAAACAAAATCCAAATCTTTCCAACGAAATTCGAACGATGTTAACACAGTTACCACAAATTGATTTGGGTGAACCGATGGAAGTTGTTGCCAAACAGGGAGATGTGCTGTTTTTCCACCATCTACTACCGCATACCGGAACAATAAATGCTTGCAGTTCCCCGAGATTCGCACTTCGGTATATGTGTTTATGTTTTGAGTGTCGTCCTTGGCAAAAAAGGGGAGAATGGAATATCTGGATGCCGTAAGGAAATGACAATATAATAAGTTGTTTTTATAT
>VYFM01000092.1 GCA_009842375.1 Candidatus Poribacteria bacterium
ACCTTAATCACAGTGATTGGTCGTGGGCATTCTGGAACGCGTGCCATATCACATACGTTGTACGCCAGTGGCGTTTACATGGGCAGCCAACTAAATCCGTCTGGTGACAAGATTCCACCGTTTGCAATGTATGATGCATGCCGAGTGATGGCAAAATACGTCAAATGGAAAGGTGGGTTAACTTGGAATTTCGATCCCTTGTTTACAATGCCAATTGATCCTGAGTTTGAACAGCTTATCAACACTTATCTGGCTGATGTATTGAAGGACAAATCTGAGAACAAAGGATGGAAGATTCCTGAGACAACGCTTGTGTATCCTTGGATTGTGCGGATGTTTCCCGATATTCGATACATACATTGGATTCGCGATCCAAGAGATTGTATCCTTGGTAGCCATAAAACTGATGATTTACGCGACTTTGGAATTGACTATCAACAGACTGATGACATTTACGAAAGACGTGCTATTTCTTGGTACTATCAATATCAATTGATGAAGGCAACACCGAAACCTAAACATATTCTTCAGATTCGTTTTGAGGATTTTGTGCTTAAACAGGAAGAAACACTCAATCGTCTTGAAACTTTCTTAGGTATCTCGTTAGGACGAATTATTGTGCGTTCAGAGGCAGTGGAACGTTGGAAGAGAATTGAAAATTCTTGTGAACTTCCTTTTGATTTTTTACGAGATGCTATAGTTGAAAACGGTTATACATTAAGATAAGAAGGTCTATAATTTATTTTAGTGAGGAACAAATATGCCAAAAAATGGAAAATACCAAGTTGGTTTGGTTGGGACAGGTGGAATTGCTCGTGCCCATGGTGGTGCCTGTCAGCATGCACCGAGTGTTGAATTGGCAGCAATTCATGATGTGTCAGAAGGGGCATTAAAAGGTTTCGGTGAGCAGTTTGATGTTCCTGAAGAAAACCGTTATCTCTCCTTAGATGAGATGTTAGAATCAGAAGATTTGGATATTGCAGTTATCTGTACGTGGGGTGCGTTTCACTCAGAGGTGGGTATACAAATATCCGAATCACGTCAGGTTAAAGCGATCCTATGTGAAAAACCGTTCACATCAACAGCAGCAGAGGCAGAGGCTTTCGTTGGTGCAGCCTTGGAGAACGATGTTCTTGTTGCGGAAGCGTTTAAGTTTCGCCATCATCCGATGCACATCAAAGCGAAGGAATTAGTGGATTCTGGTGTAATCGGTGAGTTTATGACACTGCGCAGTACCTTCTGCACCGGTGGCGGTGGCGGCGGTCCTGATTCCCGTAAACCTGAAGCAAATTGGAGATTTAACAAAGCCAAAGGTGGTGGTAGTATCTATGATTTGGCTTGCTACAATATCCACCATGCAAGGTTTATGTTCGGAGCTGAACCGATACGGGTTTCTGGTGTATCCCAAGCAGGTTTAGAAGTTGACGACGGTTCCTATCTATTATTAGAGTTCCCCGGTGAAAAGACCGCACAGATTTCTACTGGATTTAATTGTGCTGGCGGACAGTATGCAGAAATGGCTGGCTGGGGTGGTATGCTTAGAATTGATGCTGCATGGAATAATAGTGGATCCCAAGTCAACATCGTCCTTCAAAATAGGGAAGGTCGTCAAGTGATTGAAATTGAACCTGTTAATCAGTTTGCTATGCAGCTTGAGCACATGTGCGAATGTTTGCGGACAGGACAACCACATCGCATTTCACCCGAAAGTTGTGTAAACCAGATGCGTGTAATTGATGCTGCTTTTGAGGCAATGGCAACTGGCAAAACTGTTGAGGTAAAATCATAGTTTGTAAATCCTGGTTCATACCTACGATAGCACAAGGTGTTTATGTTGAATTTCGCTAACACAAAAGCACTTACTTTTGACCTATTTGGGACAATATTGGATTTAGGTGGCAGCCTTACACCGTTCATCCAAAAGTCGTTAGAAACCCGTGATATTGACGATATATCAGCGGGTGGGTTTTGGGAACAGTGGCGTTACAGACAACGGATCGAGCAGTATCAGGATACGATACTAATGCTTGGTCATAGCGGATATCTGGAAACGGTACGACGTGGATTGCATTACACGTTAAGACGGAACGGAATAGAGGCATCACCTGATACGGTAAAAGAGTTTATGCAAGGTTGGCAACATCTATCTTCATTTCCAGAGGTGTTGCCAGCACTCAATCGGCTTAGGTCAAGGTATCGGTTAGTTGTGTTATCAAACGGAGATCCGGAGTTTTTGGAATATCTCGTCACGCAACGTGTTAAGTGGAATTTTGATGATGTAATTTCGGTTACGTCTGTCGGTGCTTTTAAACCGCATCCAGCAGTCTACCGTGGTGCGGCAGGTAAGTTAGGACTTGAAGTTAGTGAATGCTTGATGGTATCTGCCAATTCGTTTGATATTATGGGTGCGCGGGCGTGTGGGTATCGTGGTGCGTTTGTCAATCGCTACAATTTACCTTATGAGGATACGCAGTTTCAACCCGATGTGACAGTGAAAGATTTCACGGAATTGGCAGACGTTTTGCTATAAATACTAATTTCTATTATTCTGTGCTATTAGTAGCGGTGATGTTCCATAATAGGATTGTCCCATCCTCACTACCACTTACGAGTGTACTCCCATCCTTACTAAAAACAACACTATTCACATTTCCATTGTGTCCTTTGAACGTCCGGATGTGTTTGCCTTTAGTAACATCCCATATACCAATAGTATTATCCGAACTTCCACTCGCAAGTGTTCGACCATCTGGATTGAAAACAACACTATTAACACTTTCTTTATGTCCTTTTAGGATATGCTTAGGTTTCCCTGTTTCCACATCCCACAGATAGATTGCATCCATCTCTTCATTCCATACTTTCTCACATCCTGCTGCCAGTATTTTTCCATCTGGACTGAACGTTACACTATTGATGTCTCCCATATTTCCCGCAAGTGTTTGCTTGTGTTCACCGTTTACAACATCCCATAAATGAATTGCCTTATTACCAAAATTATTCTCTCCATTATAGGATGCCTTACCACCACTTACGAGCGTTTTTCCATCTGGACTGAACGTTATACTATTGACACGATTCTCCAGTCCCTGAAGTGTAAGTTTGTGTCCTCCCGTTACAACGTCCCAGAGATTAATAGCTGTATAACTCCCACTTGCGAGGATGTTCCCATCCGGACTAAACGTTAGACTGGTATTGCTTGTTGAATCGTGGTTGAATGACTGTTTGATTTCACCTTTCACAACATCCCATAGACGGATAGTTGTATCGTAACTCCCACTCGCTAATGTGTTTCCATCTGGGCTAAATACTACATTGCTAATATTACGGTCATGTCCAAAAAGTGTCCGCTTGTGTGTTCTTGACATCACATCCCATACATGTATAACATTACTGCCACTCACGATTACATTTTTTTTAGAATTAAACGCCACACTATAAACTGGATTCGTAAATCCTGTGAGTGTGTGTTTGATTGTTTGCGTTGCAACATCCCACACATGAATTTTATTACTGCCTATTATATTCGCAAGCATATCTCCAATAGGAGTAATGGTAATGCATGGATTAATAGTGATGCTATTATTGCTTTCAGTATCTGTCAACATGTCTTTCTGTTTACTGGATTCAATATCCCAAAGACGAATGGAATTATCTCTTCCTCCGCTCCATAATGTTTTTTTATCTTCAGCGAAAACAAGGCTCTCAACGGATCGTGTGTGTCCAGTGAGAGTGTGTTTCAGTTGACCTGTGTCGACATCCCATATACGAATGGTTTTATCATTACTTGCACTAACCAGAATTCCGTTGTCATGTCCGAATACCACGCTATTTACCCAATCTGTATGCCCTGTTAGGGTGTGTATGTTATTACCTGTATCAGTATCCCACAAATGGACTGCGTACTCGGACCAACCTTCACCACTTGCGATGATTTTTCCATCAGTACTAAACGCAAGAGAATTGACTTGTCCTTGTGCTGTGAGTGTCCGTATGGGTTTACCTGTATCAGTATCCCATATTATGATATGTGCACCAAAAATTTGTCCTCCGTCAGGTTCACCCGTACTTCCACCTGCTATTGTTTTACTATCTGGACTAAATACCACACTGTAGATTCCATACCAATGTCCTGAGAGTGTTTGCTTGTGCTTGTGCGTTATTGTATCCCAAAGACGAACGGTTTTGTCTGTACTTCCACTTGCGATTGTTTTTCCATCCGGACTGAATGCAATACAATTAACTTGTTCCGTATGACCTGTTAGCAGCGTGATTTCTCTGTATGTTGCCGTATCATAAAGCCAAATGCCGATGGAACTGGCTACAGCAAGAAGTTTACTATCCGGTGAATATTTTATTTGATTTAGTCTGCCTTTACCAAATCGCGCTTCAGCTCCTTCAGGTAGACTGAATTGTGTTGGATCCAGCGCGAAAGTCGACGGTATATATAATGTTACAACTATCAGTAAGAATATATAGAGTGGTAATTTGTGCTTTGTGATACTCACGCTGGCTAAAACCGTGTGCTTCTTTTAGCACATCGGCTCTCCTGTGTGATTCCTGCTTCCGTCTCTCGTGCCTCCTTCCTGAACGACTTGAGGTCTTACTTGGACTCCACAGGCGTAACTTTCCGTCTATCCGACGGTAGTAGGTCTAAGGTTTATTGCAGCGTTAACATCTCTATCTATAGAAATATCACATTGACCGCAATGATACGTTCGCTCTTTTAGTGTCAAGTCATCTTTTTTATGTCCACAACGGCTACAAGTTTTTGACGATGCGAAGAACTGATCGGCTTCTGTTATAGGGACACCGCGTGCTTTTGCTTTGGTCTTGAGTTTAGAGAGAAACCCACCTAATGCACTATCCGATAGAAGTCAAGTTTTTGGACCCAAGCATAAATGCTTGGGATTGCCAAATTCCCTTCATTGATATTTACATTAATTACGTTCTAAAGATTCAGAGTTTTCAGAGTCAAGTGAAAAATGGGGCAATTTTGTCATGTGCCACGAACCTATATTCAGTAAGGTTTTATAGGGTTATTATGACCTATTTAGTCAAGAATGACTCTGAATGATTTTATAGTGGAAACCATAATTACTTGCCCACAATTGTAGCGTAACCTGTTATACCAAATTAACCTGATGCGTCTTGTTTGCACGGGCGAGGCGACCTCGCCCCTACTGACAGATATTTGGTCCAAGTGTGGTTAGGAAACTACACCTACCGTCGAAAAACAAGATAAATCTCGTTAATTAGGTATTAGGTTGCGTACACTCTGCACAAACTGGAAAGTTTGTGCTACGACACAGTCCAATAGGTCGGTTTAA
>VYFM01000653.1 GCA_009842375.1 Candidatus Poribacteria bacterium
CTTTGTAACATACTTTTTGATATGAAAGTTTCACTATTGTAAACAAAAGTCCAACTTTCAAATGCAGATGAATTACCTCGACCTTTAGTTCGATACGTGCTGTTTTTATAGACACGGGTAACGAGAGAATGATAAATAGGGAGGTTTCCGATTGAGCTTAGAAGTGTTAAATAAGCATGAATCCCTTCGACTAGTGTACGGACTGATCAATTACAGATTACGTACAATGATATTCCAAGTTAACGGAACTGGTATAACAAATATACAAAGTTGGCAGTTGAAGATGCGGGTATGAAGTGGAACGCCTTGGTAAGTTGGTTTGGACCTTCAAGCTTCTGGCGAGAAGATTTAGAAGGTAGTGGGGAATCTAACGAAACCTTACTTTATATCTGGCTATTCGCTGTTATCGCATTCATTATTATTGGAATACTTTGGGAGTTTGTATGTTGGATTAAAAACAGGATTAGGATTGCTAAAAGCAGAAAAATAGGGCGGAGAAAATCTATTGAATCACAGCTCAGAAAGAATTATCCAGACCTATCAGACAAGGAAATCAGCAATTTCGTAGGTCTTGTGGATAAATATCAGGATTAACTACCATATATCAGTAAAGGTAAACGCGATGGCAGAACCAATATAAACTACCCTTTTGCAACCATTCCTTTGTTGACAGACAGTAATGCCTTTCAAAGCCCACCAAATGTTACCACGCGCATTACTGTGTGTTGGTTGTGACATATCGGTTTCCTGGGTATTCAATTGCTTAGTCGGAAGCACTTTGTATGGTGCGAATGTTTAGTATAGGATACGTTGTGTTGGGTGAAAAGTCAACGTTTTTGGAGAGGCGTGAGGTTGTTTTTACAGAAGAAAAAGAATAACGGGAGGCAGCTTATGTAGGCGGGTGTTTACCTGCCATCTTTAATAACTTTCTTAACTCAATTTGTTCATTCTTGTTCATGTTCAAAGCCTTGACTGTAGCTCTCCCCATTGGAGTCTTTCCCTCAATATAAAGAAAGTCATTATTCCACTGAAAATGTCGGTGCCAGTTTTGTTGACGCGGGTTAAAAATTGGAACACTTTCACCAGTTGATGGGTCGGGAGCATGCATTTTGGCGGCTTTGTGGTTGTTGCACGATGGGCATGCAAATGCCAAATTGGTTAATTCAGTTTTGCCACCTTCTTTTTTCGGGTGGATGTGGTCGCAGTGAAAGGAAACAGTGCAGTATTTTTTGGGAGATTGGCAATACTCACATAAACCGTTTGCGCGAATTTCGACCTGCTGACGTAGGCGATCGGCAGCATATTTAGGTGACACTATTTTCCTCTTTTACTCCGACTTCTGCAATAATGTCATCTATTGTTTTTCCTCTAAGCTCTGCTAAAGCGATAATTGCGTCAAGGCGTTTCAGGTTCCGAGTGTCTAATTCGTTGACCAATGTTTGATATTCTGCAAGTTCGGTTTCGGTTAAAGTTTCATATTCACATTTATGCCATAATTCTTGATATCGCCGTTGTTCTTTTTCCGGCAATTGCGAATTATCTTGGATAGTCCCTAAGAGGGATATTTCGCTATATTCTTTGGCATCTGAAGTATCTCTAAACCATTCGCCGATGTCAGTTCTCAAAACAGGTATACTTGAAAAATCGGTACCTAATCCATTGTTTTCGTGAAATAGACTCAAACTTTCAAAATTGTAGTTACTTGAAGCATTGCGTGGCAGAGCGGTTACTACAAATTCCATAATAACCATCCTCGGTTCTTTTTGTGTTTGATTATGAGATGCACGCTAATATTTCTGTCTCATATTCTGCAGGTAATAAAACATCAGTCTTAATTAGTACTACCTATTTCAAGCATTGTTTGCCCGCTCCCTGTTAAATCTGGAACCGTCAATGTTTTTCCATTTTGGAGACTAAGGACGGTGAAAGCTATACCCTCAAAAATCTTTTCATTGATAGCTTCGTTGTCTGTAGAGACCTCCAACACTTTTGCCATTGGTAGAACGAATTGATGTCGTATTTGAGAAAAAATCGGATTGTCGCTGTGAGTTAAAAGCATCAAGAGTAACATTGCTTTGTCAATAAGGGTATCGGTGTCTGCTGGATCAATAGGTTGGTTATCAGCGATACATCTTTGAATGACATATCCAACGCTCCACCACATTGGTGCCATAAACTTTGAGGAATCCTCAGTAGAGACGATCTGAAAGTAAGGTTTGCATTGTTCAGTGAGGTATCGTTCAAAGTCGTCTATGTGTTCTTGCGCCCAGTCGTAGTTCGGGTCTTGTGCGTTGTTTTGTGTCATCTTATTCTTTTCCGATTTCATTTTCTCGTTGTCTCTGTGATTATAGAATAGCATGTTTTGGGCTAAATTTCAAGAAGATCGAACTAATAATTCCGTGTAACTTGTATACATGTTGTAAGTGGGAATGCCAGTTTTAGCGATGAGAGCAAACCTCAGTAAAAGCAAAGAAATGGCAGTACACTTTTTGACCCAGAACAACTAATAATGAGTAAAGATTTTTTCATGGTGGCCATTATGCAATTGGTGATTTATCATGAAAAGTAAAGTACATGTTTAAAGCCTCAGATAACATCTGTTGAATACTCTTGTCATTTTCGAATCCGATTAGTCTGAGCTGTTTGTGGACATCTTCACTGAAATACCCAGAGATATGGCGCTTTTTCTGACGAGATGGTGCGACCTTGACCTCTTTTTGAGTAGGTTCAACCGGTGTTTCAACTTTCTGAGGGTTCAGTTCTTGTTCTCTCTCCAATAATGCTTGAGATAATTTCTTTTTTTTCATTAGACTATGCTCCTATTTCCTTTGCAATATATTTGTAGAGTGCTTTAATTTCTTGTGATGCTTTCCCGTTCGGTTCATATTCCAAGACTGTGAGCCCAGAAATGAATGAATGTACGAATGCGATACGACTCCCGATTTCGCAAGGAGCACAAGGCACACCATAATGTTCAATAGCTTTCCGAGCCTCTTCAGCGAGATCCCCACGTGGCGGAACAGCATTCAATATAACACATGCAGGCACCTTAGCAATTTGTATAACATTGATGGTTGACTTGACGGCTTTTAGATCAATTATGGAAGGTTTGCATGGTATGATCGCAAATTCTGATGCATTAGCAGCGTCCAGAGCAGAGGTTTCTGTATGTGGAGCAGTATCCAAAATAGCGAGGGTTGCCCCGTTCTCTTTAGCCAGGTCAAGTGTTGATTGTAGACGAGATGAGTGACAAGACATGACAGCAGGTGTATCATCTTCGCGAGTGTCCCGCCATTCTGCAGCACTTGCTTGCGGATCAAGATCAATCAGTGCAGTGGTATGTCCTGCCTTTTCTGATGCAACGGCAAGGTGAACAGCAAGGGTTGTTTTACCAGTGCCGCCTTTACGAGACAATACGGCTATTGAATTCATTCTATACCTCAATGTGTGCGTATGTGCGTTAGTGTGTATATGCGTATGCGCATGTGTGCGTTGCTGCACATGTGCGTATGTAGTTATATTATATTAAATTAACGATAACTTTGAAAAGACGTTACAATGCTGCATGTGTGCGGGTGTGTTGATGTGCTAATGTGCGTCTCAGCACTTGTGCGGATATGTATTACTGCATGTGTGCGTATGTGCGTGAATTGTCTAAAATCTTTTAAGCACACCATTGTGCCTGAACTTAGAGTCATTAATATTTGGAGTAAACCGACCTTCCAATACAAAGTGTCAAGGTATTTTGGGAAGAAAGCAGAACCTACACCTACCACAGAGAGAGGGTTGAGTCCTGCCCTATGAATAGAATGACATTAAACATAAGATAAGCCAATGTTTTTCAAAAGAAATTAACATTTATTACCATTCCTACGATGTTATATAATCGGGTTTATATGACACTATATTGAAACGCTCTCTGCTATGATCCGAATTGCCTATAAGATATTGATACGCATATCCTTTGATCAACTCTGATGCTTGCGTCCTATCATTGCCTTGTCCCGCTGTCAAAGTAAACCTGAGAGGAATCCATTCATCGCTGAGAAATAGATTTAGTTTCGTGGTAATTCGCCCCATGTTCGTCCGAGTGTTTGTGTGTATTGTCCTCTTTTTATTTGAGAGCACCGGCTGTACATGAGTGGGTACGCACCATCGTGCTATCAATAAGAATAGTAGAAATCTCACTAGTGGACTGTCTATTCTAAATATATAGTTTTTCAATTTTATTATAACTACTTGACTGACAATAGTATTTCATCTAGACTGTTCCTAACTTATACTTGGAGGAACAGTCCCTTGAAAAAGAAGTTCGTAGTTCAATTGACTGCCTCAGAGCGTGAAGAACTAAATGTGTATGTAAGTAAAGGGGAAAATAAGGTGTCCAAGATCAAACACGCTCATATTTTATTGAAAGCAGATGAGAATGGTCCAGGTTGGACTGATAAGCAGATAGCCGATGCGTTTTCGTGTCATTACCAGACAGTTTACAATGTGCGTCGTCGTTTTGTAGGAAAGGGTTTATCGGGTGCGTTGGATCGCGTGCCTCGCAAAACACCGCCTTGTCCTCGGAAGTTTGATGGTGAAGCAGAAGCGCGTCTGTGATTGCGTTGAGTTGTAGTGAACCCCCACAAGGCTATAGCAGATGGTCGCTGCGTCTTCTTGCTTCGGAGTTAGTGAAGCTTGGGATCGTTGAGAGTATTTGTCTAGAAACAGTGCGTCAGACACTCAAAAAAACGAACTCAAGCCACACCTTGTGAAACAATGGGTGATCCCACCAACTGAAAACGCTGAGTTTGTAGCAGCTATGGAGCATGTGCTTGATCTATATCAGAAACCTTTGGACACAAATGTGCCTGTTGTGAACATGGATGAGCAACCCGTCATGTTGAGGGATGATGTGCGTGATCCGTGTCCAGCTAAATGTGGTCAAGTCAAGCGTGTGGATTATGAATATAAACGCAATGGCACAGCATCACTTTTCCTTTTTACAGAAGCACTATCTGGATGGCGACAGGTATCTGTGCGTGAGCGTCGGACAGCAGTAGATTGGGCGCAAGAGGTGAAGCTATTATTAGATGAGGTGTATCCGAAAGCAAAGCGAGTGATTTTAGTATGCGATAACCTGAATACACATAAAGTATCATCCTTGTCCAAGGCGTTTCCAGCAGCAGAAGCACGCAGCTTGTGTGCTCGTTTAGAAATCGTGTATACGCCCAAACATGGCAGTTGGTTGAATATCGCTGAGATAGAACTGAGTGTGCTTGCACGGCAATGTCTGTCCCGCCGTATTCCTGATATAGAGACCCTTAGAAGAGAAACAAAAG
>VYFM01000376.1 GCA_009842375.1 Candidatus Poribacteria bacterium
TTCTAATTCCACACAAACACGAATACAAAACAAGCCAAATATCAGTTTAGATTAACCAAGACAGCAATACTCAAATGTTGCGGTTTTACTCGTTATGTGCCAAAATACCTGCAGAACACATAACTATCATCTTTACAAAAAAATTGATAAAGAGAAAGATGGTTTATTATGAGAACCCGATTATTGAAGAGACTATCTATTGCATGATTATCAAGCATAACCAACGATAAGGAGGATATTTATGTTGAAAACGAAATGGACTTATTCGGGAAATATGAAATTAATTCTTTGGCAATTTTGGATGCTATCAATTACGACACTTGTGATACCAACACTATTCGTTGGATGTGCTTCCCCCAAACCGAGTAAATCCGTCGTGAAAGAACTTATTGCGGAAAGACTTCGCCAGAATGTGCCACTATCTTATACAGCAGGCGAGTTTCAGACCCGAATGGCAACTCGCAATCTAAAGATTCATTCTGTTAAAATAACGGAATGGGGCAACTTCAATAAATCACGAAAATATTGGCCCGCCAAAATAAGAGTCGTCGGAAGTGTTGACGGGGAATTTCTAACAGGATTCGCAAAGACAACTTGGAAGAAGAAAGAGTTTGATAAAACCGATAATTTCATCTTCTATAAAGATGATTATGGTAAATGGAAAATTAGCACGCCATAACTTCAAAATAGCACACCGTAATATCAATCTGGATGACGCTTCTGCTCCTTCAATTGATAGTTATTATAGGAAAACCCAAATGTAAAAACTTATATTTTTATCATCTCAATTCTGATTACTTTGCTTACAGATATAGTTATCTCTTTGTTTGACCTCTTTTGTCCAGAACTCCATGAGTATTTCCTTGTTTATGTAATGAATGATAGTTCAGATTTGCGTTTTATTCTGTGAATAAAGTCATGATGGATTCAATAGCAGCTGCGATAACACCTGAGAGGATACCACCAGGAATACCTGCGATGGCTGTGCCTACTCCGACTGCCCCTGCTTTTATGATGGTGCGTAAAATCGGATGTCTTTTGAATTTCTTTTTTATAACCGCTTCATCTTCAGTTCTTAACACGATTTCTCTGGCTTCATCATTTTTGGCATGTGTATTTTTTTTTCGTTTTTTCTTTTTCTTTTGTGTGACGAGTCTTGGAGCAGTTGCGAAATAAAAAGGGATGACAGAAGTCCTTGATAGGCTATTGAAAATAGTGATATAAAGTTCTGTTAACCAGCGTTCTCCTTTGTCAGTATCTAATGTAGCCTCATGATTTGAAATCGCTGTGGCTGCGATTGTCCGATATCTTGTTCCTTCAGGAGACACTTTTTTAATCGCATTGCGAACCAAATCAGTTCTTACCGCTAATCTTTCGTTGAATTTTTCTGGGGGTATGGTATCTGCACAAGTAAAGACAATAACTGCGTGGTGCCAGATTTGACTTCCTAAGACTTGGCTAATTAGCTGTATGGTTCTCAAGTCGTCACCGGTTATTCGAGGGTCATCTAATTTTTTTACCAAACACAAACAATCCACCTCAGATACTTCTGATTTTATCATTTGCATGTATACTTCATCGCGTCCATTTTCAGGCAGATCGTCACATAATCCGGGTGTATCGACGATTTTAATGTTCATGCCATGAATTTCGTGCTGATATACTTCAACACTCCGGGTTACAGCTTCTGTGCTTCCAACAGGTGCTATTTTCTTACCCAAAAGCGTGTTAATCGTGCTGGATTTACCAGTGCCTGTTCGCCCTATTAGAAGAAAAGTCAATGTTCTGCTTTTAGCTTCTTCTTGTAGGTGAATTATAGTCTCTTTAAGTTTTTTTTGCTTTTCGGACATCCGCTTAGTCTCCTTATCAATATGGATTGGTATGTCATTACAGTTTTAATATATACTATATTTATCATTTATAGAATCCCAGATAAAGTTATTAACGGAGATCAAGCAGTGAGCAATTCTACACTAAAGGACGAGTGAGTGATGACAGAAAACAGATAAAAGATGCTATAGAGGTATATTCCAATAAGTTGCTGTCATCAACCTCGTATTCTATCAGACGCGAATACTATATTCCAATAGGAGCGACCAAGAGGTCGCTCCTAGGAAATCAACGGTATGAATGCCATTTGGGCATCCCCGGGTTGTTCCTACAGAAGATTTGGTAGAACGTTATTTATGAACCATCCTCAGTTATTTGATTGATCAAACTCACGTTATAAATATGTAACGCTAAATAATACGGGGATAAACCTCGCCCCACAGAAGTATATATATATCTATGGAATGCTGACATATGCCTCATTTTCTGTACCAGTGACTGGATGCGTTCCATCTATACCAGCTTCTGCTTCACAATCAGCAATATCGGGTCCATCACCATTTTGTGGTGGTGGATGAATACTAAGATGTAAATGCTCATATTGGTCAGCCTCTGCACGTCCTTCGTATGTGCCTGCTCTTTGCCTTACAAAGCTTTTTGTTTTTACACGTATACTATAATCGCCACCATAATGATCAAGACTACCATTATACGATGTGTCAGCACCAGCAAACCATGCCCAACCAGCTTCTTCATTGTCATCTACTCCAGTTGAAATAAGGACATAAGTAATAGCACTTGCGCGAAGTTTACCATCAACGTCTGAATCGACACGGTATGTTCCACTTGCCCAACGATTATTGAAATTAATTTCAGTATATGCGAAAGCAACAACACATATACAAAGAATACTGGCAATAATAAGAAAAGACTTTTTCATTTTATTTCTCCTTTTCAAGATTAAGAAACTCATAAGGGTCAATTGCTCCTTCATCATAAGTCATAAACTTAATATTTGAAGGTAAATCGCGTTCGCGGATCATGCCAAGACCTCTTGGAATCTCGTTAGTGTTTCCTTCCAAAAACTTAGGAGGATGGCGCAACGAGTCTAAAATAGACATTGTGTCTGGATGTCCTAAAGACGAGGTGATGTAACGCTCAACATTACCGTCTATATCAGTATAAGTGCCCCATTCCACATAAACCGTGTCTTTATATATCGGATGTACCATGCCCGTAGCATCATCTAAGTGTATACCTTCTGTCCAAGTGCCCTGTTGATATAACTTGATTCGGACACGCCCGATCAGTTCATGCTCTTTTGAGCGAATATTATCCCAATAGTTTTGTGGCCAACGGTCAGGCAATTCAGGATACGGACCAAATCCATAAGGAGACACCCTTGTATCAGCAGATGCTGGTATTTTCTTAATAGATGTTTCAATGACTAAAGGTTCATCGGATACTTCTATGTCATTATCAGACAAAGATTGTTTAGGAAGATCTATATCGTTTTGTAATTCTGGCTTTATGTTATGTTCATTAGATCCAACGACACTTTCCGACTTATTATCGGGATCATTTAGTATGATTACTTGTTCACTGATCTCTTTCCGAAACGTTGTTAGATCATGATAAGACCATAAAACAACGCCAATAACAAAAACGATTGATACTATAATAATGCCAATAACGTACTTGCGCATTGATAGATTCCTTATGTCTATGGCACATCCGATACAACACCGTTTATATCCGCTGAAGACTCACATAACTCTATATCCGGTGTTGGCATATTATGCGGTGCGGGTTTTAATAACATTGTAAGGGATTCATGAGCACTAAATGATCCTTCAACGTTGGTTGCAGCCTTTGTTCTTGATAGACCATCAATTTCAACATAAAGGTTATATTCGCTTAGATACCCAATATCAGATGTGTTACAACTAACAGTTGCGTCAGATACCCACTTGTATCGTCTGATGTCGTTGTGAACCATCCAGACAGTAGATGTGCTGGCATTAGATTTTTCATAGTCGTCTTCTTCGCCATCTGCATCCCATCTGTAAACCCACTCAAAATAATTTCCTATACGAAGTGTAAATTCTGTATAATCTGCGACAACTAGGAACACCACAACAAATGTTAGAAAAGTGATTAATGTAATGATAACAGGTCGTATTTTCATAATACTACCCCCATAATATATAATAGACATAATAACGAATTAATCGTTAATTTTAGTTAGTCTCTGTTAAACTTGTATCAATCTACAATCGGTCTATAAATACCTGATACCCTTAAGACTGATTTTTAGGTGCAAAAGGGTGCATAAAATGAAAATCGACAAATATTATATAATCGCTTCAAAACTTTAGCAGAACTTGGGAAGTTACCATCGCGAAAAACAACACTCTGAACTTTTGATGTGGGATCAGATACTGTGTCTGATAATCAAAGGTCAAATCACTTTTTATTGATAGCGCGGAGCTCCGATCCGGCGTCCATAAGCCCGAAAACTCAAAAAGCATATTATAGTAGTAAAAAGAAACAACGTACCATCAAGAATAAGCTGACTGCTATTCATAGGAGACGCGAGGTGAATAAAGAACTTCATACAATAATCATTGATAACGCTACTGAAGAAATCATTGGCAGGGTTGTAGATTTCCATATTTATGGTTTTAGTCTGATCTATCAGCAGCAAGATGAAACTATAAGGCTATTATTTTATACACTTGATGATATTTTAGACTGGTCTAAGGAAAACGACATGACCATCTACTATATGATAGGTGGTGTTCGCATTCCGGTTAATCGCACGACCTATGATAAAAGTCAATATCTTGATAGGGTTGGTTGGAATAACTTGACACCCGCCGAGGCTATAATCATCGGTGTGCTTGTAGAAGAAAAGCATACTCATAACGGGTGGGTATCAACTGAGCAGCTCCAAGAGGTGTTGACAGTATTTGGGTTCACGCCAACATCTTTACGAATGCTAATTGTCAAAATACGCCAGAAGTTAAAATCTTCCGATTCCGACTTGCGTGTGAAAAACCGAAATAGAATGGGGTATCAGTTGATAGACGCAGTGACAGACCCTATACATGAGTTTCTAACGAAAGAAAGCCTTGCCCAAACTGATTTGTGGATACTCTATAACGATAACAAATTGAAACACCTTGTGACAAAAAACATCCAAGAGTTTATAGGAGGGAAACATACCACAGGTCCCCAAATCTTGAAGGGGTGGCAAGGACTGACAAGCACGGAAGCAGAAATCTTCTTTGAACTGGTAAAGAAACGTGGCGAATTTGTCCAGTACAAATTCTTTTTAACGTTGCCTTGGACTACCAGATATGATAATGACAAGGAAGTATTAGAATATAGTTTACGCAACTTCATATCAAAGATTCGCAAGAAGATAGTAGACACAGATCAAGAGATTCACACAAAACCTTGTTTCGGGTTTTGTTTAATT
>VYFM01000466.1 GCA_009842375.1 Candidatus Poribacteria bacterium
GTGTCTAATCAGTTGATTTCTCAGCAATTTTGCTATAAAATATGAATATATCTTCACAGAATATGCTCAATAGGATTGGATTACAAATTGACACAAAACCTGCTTGAAGTCTCTAACTTACAAACAGTATTTCCTACCGAAAGTGGGCTTGTCCATGCCGTAAACGATGTCAGTTTTTCCATTGAACGAGGCAAAACTGTTGGTATTGTTGGAGAAAGCGGATGTGGGAAAAGTGTTACTGGACTTTCACTACTCCAACTTGTTCCGACCCCTGGCAGGATTGAAGCGGGTGAAATACTGTTTTATCGTGATGACACAGATGAACCTTTAGATATCGCTCAAACATCTCCCCGAAGTGAGTTGATGCGTAAAATTCGGGGGAATGAAATAGCAATCATTTTCCAAGAACCGATGACATCATTAAATCCTGTATATACCGTCGGGGAGCAGATTGCTGAAGCAATTGTATTACACCAGCAGGCAAAGCGAACACTTTTTGATCGGATAGGGGTAAAAAAAACACCAGGATGGGCACGTGAAAGTGCTATAGAGATGCTGGCACGGGTTGGTATCCCTGCTCCAGAACAACGAGTGGATGAATATCCACATCAACTGTCCGGCGGAATGCGGCAACGTGTGATGATTGCCATGGCACTCTGCTGTGCACCCACACTCCTTATAGCAGATGAACCAACCACTGCACTGGATGTCACAATTCAAGCACAAGTACTCACGTTAATGCAGGAGCTACAAGCGGAATTTGGTATGGCAATCATGCTAATTACACACGATTTAGGAATAATCGCTGACATGACAGACGAGGTGGTTGTTATGTATGCCGGACGTGTTGTTGAAACGGGAACCGTTGATGACATTTTCTATAATCCTTTACACCCTTACACACGCGGTTTACTCAACTCTATTCCGAATTTGAAAGGAAATCAGGATAAAACACTGCCATCTATTCCCGGTACAGTACCACATCCGTTAGCACTTCCTAATGGATGCTCTTTTCAACCGAGATGTGCAGAAAAAATTCCTATCTGCGAACAGATGCCTGAACTCAACATTATTGATGACACTCAGAATATGCAAACAGAGAACGCGTGTCATGCAGTGAGATGTTGGCTTTATGAGGAAAATACCGATGCCGAAACTGCTTGAGGTAAAAAACTTACGCAAATATTTTCCAATACAGAAAGGTATACTGAGACGTACTATCGGACATGTGAAAGCAGTAGATGGAATTAGTTTTGATGTGGAACGTGGAGAAACCCTCGGATTAGTTGGTGAAAGCGGATGTGGCAAAACGACTGCAAGTAGATGTCTACTCCGATTAATCACTCCTACAAGTGGTAATTTCACTTTTGGTGATGAGCAGATCAATTTGGCTAAATTGACGAATAAACAGATGCGTCCGTTCCGTCGACGTATACAGATGATTTTTCAAGATCCGCAGTCTTCGCTTAATCCACGGATGACAGTAGCAGATATCGTTGGTGAACCGTTACGCGTTAATCGCACCGTAATAAGAGACAAACTTCAAGATCGGATTGTTGAATTATTGGAATCAGTCGGTTTAAAATCGCACGATATGCGGCGTTATCCACATGCATTCAGTGGTGGACAGAGGCAACGGATCGGCATTGCGCGAGCATTAGCACTCAATCCAGAATTAATCGTTGCTGATGAACCTGTGTCAGCACTTGATGTTTCCGTACAAGCACAAATACTCAACCTTCTTGCAGAGTTGCGGGAAAAGTTCCAACTCTCCTATATCTTTATCGCACATGATTTGAGCGTTGTCCGACATATCAGTGACCATGTAGCAGTGATGTATCTCGGCAAGATTGTAGAAATAAGCGATGCCGAAACACTCTATCAATCCCCGAAACACCCGTATACAGAGGCATTGATATCTGCTGTACCATTGCCTGATCCGAAGGAACAACGCAGGCGCGAACTAATTAGTCTTGAAGGAGATGTCCCCGACCCATCTCAACCACCAACAGGTTGTCATTTTCATCCACGGTGTCGCTACGCAACCGATATCTGTAAACAGGAAACACCTGAACTTCGTGAAATTTCGACCGGTGCCAAAGTCGCTTGCCATTTAAGTGAAACATTGGAATTACAAGGAGTATAGCAATGTCAAAATCAGATCAGATTACACTTGACCAACTCGCATCTTGTAGAAAGCATCTGGAACGTCGATGGATGAGCCGTAAAGTTGATGAGACGTTATTAGAACGTGCATGGCAGATCGTGTATGAGATAGCGACGCTTCTTTATGATGAGTTCGGGGCTACAAGGGTTGCTGTTTTCGGGTCTCTTACAGAACCTATTGGTTTCACAAAATCATCCGACATTGATATAGCAGTGTGGGGAATCTCCGATGATACGCATTCAAAAGCAAATAACAAAGTTATGGATATGTCCACAAGTTTCAAAATAGACCTAATTAATTTTGATCTGACAAAAGGACACTTTCAGGAAAGAGTCCAACAACAAGCGATACATATAAAAAAAGGTATACACCATATATTTTGGAAAACACAATACGAACATCTAAATCGACAGGTTTTTCCAATCGTAGAGGAAGAAATATATGACATCAACAGAATAAAACTCACGCAACGTATAAATGACGAATGTGTAAAAATTGAATCTACTGTTTCTGCAATCGTTAAAGCATTAGAAGACATAGAAGTTGCACCTACAAATTATAGACAATACATAGAAGAATCAATCGCCAATAAACTTGCAGATGTTTATAGTGGTATTGAGCGTATTTTTGAACGGATTGCTAACGAAGTAGATGGTCATCTGTCGCGCGGAAGTAGATGGCATAAAAACCTACTTGAACAGATGACAAGGCAGCTACCCGAGAGACAACCTGTAATCTCACAGAATACGTTTCAGCTATTAGGGGAACTCTTAGAATTTCGTCACAAAGTTGATAACATTTACGCCAACGAACTAATATATGAAAACATGGAGAAACATGCAAAAAACATCGAAATTCTATATCGGAGTTTTTCCGACGATCTAAATAGGTTTACTGATTCACTCGCGTATAACAAGGAAGATACATAAAGGAGTTAACACCATGTCAACAGATACAGACCTCGGATTCTTTGCGACAGATGTTACATTTGAGGATTGTGCTGCAATTGTAACAGGTTCCAGTCGTGGTATTGGGCGCGCAATCGCTATTGAATTAGCGCGTCAAGGGGCTGATGTGCTTATCAACTATAACCAGAATCGTGATGCAGCCGAAGCCGTCAAACTTGAAGTGGAATCATTCAATAGAAAAGCGGTAATCATCCAAGCAGACATCAGTAACCTTGACACTCACGAGAAACTGCTTGAAACCGCACACGATGCATTCGGCAAAGTAAATATCCTTATAAACAATGCTGGCATTACACGAATTGCCGACATTCTTGAGGAGACACCAGACCAGTTTGATCTGCTGATAAATACTAACCTAAAAGCACCGCATTTTCTTACACAACGCGTCGCAAATTACATGGTAGAAAATGAAATACGTGGATGTATTATCTATACTTTGTCTATTTCCGATTCAATGGCTTCAGACAACCGAACCGCCTACTGTATTTCAAAAGCAGGATTGGAGATGAGCATGCGTGCTTATGCTGGTAGATTAGCAATGCACGGAATTAAAGTCAATGGAATTGCTGCAGGTGTGATTGATACTGATTTGTCGCGTGTCCGAATTCCGGATTACGAAGAGGCGGCGGATAAGGGGTATATATTTATGGTGCGTCCCGGCACACCAGAGGATGTAGCACATGCAACTGTTGCGGCAATGCAGCTTTACGATACAGGGGTTGTCCTACCCGCATCTGGTGGCGTTATGACACCCCTACTCAACTTAAGGTCTATGTCGGAATTAGATATGAACAAATCTTAATCCGTATCCCATATACCAATATCTCGCAAGATTGACTTTTTTATCTTACACACCATTGTATATGCTGGATCAAACACATTTCCCATATCGTATTCAACAGTTTGACCTAATAAGATATGTGCAGCGCGTTTCTCTAATCCGAGTTCTCCTAACCACCGAAGAAGTTCTGTTGTAGCGTGCTGCACGGCTTGGTCCAGTGGTCTCGCATTCCCTGCAGTAAGAATATATTCCTCATTTTCAGCACGAGGCAAATTGATAGTTTTTCCCTTAATTACTTCAACAGTGAACTGCACATCAAAGGAGATTTCAATTCCCGTACCAACGATTTCACCATCACCTTGAACAGCATGCCCATCACCGAGATGGAAAAGGGCACCAGAGACAAATACTGGTAAATAAACGGTTACTCCCTCCTTAAAACCGCGATAATCCATATTACCACCGTGTGTGGAGGATGTCGCTGTAGAGATAGCCTGTCCCCGAGGTGGCGCAACACCGAAGCAACCCACCATCGGTTCAAGCGGAAGTGTAAGATTACCTAACTGCGTTTCAGGTGTCATTAAGGTTGCCGTCCAAGCTTCTACATCAACATGCCATTCAGCACGACCTCCTTCTGGCATTTCAGATGCAACGTAGTACGGGTCAAGCACATTTGGCGCAACAACCGTCGCAGTTCTCCCGATTTTACGATTTGGGAGCAGTTTGTCAAAATGCACAGCCAGTGTATCTCCAGGCTCTGCTGTTTCAATATAGAACGGACCTGTTTGCGGATTACCACCCGGTGTTACCTGTGTGTTAGTCGCATCATACCCAGCATTATCAACGGTTGTTGTAAAAACAGTATCACCACTCTTGATATGAAGTACCGGTTCATGTGCACCTATTGCTGTATAGTAGATAGTCGGTTCAAAATGATGGATTGCCATTTAATGTATCCTTTCCTATAGAAGGTCTTTGTTCTCATATCCTTTGTCTTTCGGTGTGTCAGGTAGGTTCAATAATGTTTATGTGTCTACATCATATTACCATATCAAAGGCGTAGTGTCTACACTATCACTAATCCAGCCTAATGAATAATCTTGACCGGAATGATTCTTCGAGTGTGTGTTCTTCTCAACCGCAAATGGATTTGACACTCAGCGTTTTAAAATGTTAATATTCTTATATATTTACCTATGAATTCAACACATTTATCATATCTTAGGTGTCAAAACCTCGTGCTTTAGCACGGGGATATAGACACCGCAAAATCCTTTGACTTTTCGTGTGAAATATTGTAGACTTAATTATAAGTTGCACAGACACTTGTGTCGCTTTTGCAACTACTACGGCAGGGCATGCCGAAAGTTACGCCTGTGGAGTCCAA
>VYFM01000545.1 GCA_009842375.1 Candidatus Poribacteria bacterium
ATTTTTTTGATATATTTAAATTAAGCTTTTTATTTTCTTGGTGATTGCCACGGTTACAGTAGTGTTTGGTGCAACAATCGCTATACTCTATCAAAACAAACAAACTGAGTTTCGTATCATATTTGGTTTTACTGCTGGTGCAGTTCTCGGTTTTGTCTTGATGTTGATGGTTCATCTTTTCACGGAGGTTGGTTATCTCACAATAATAGTAATGTGGGGAGGATTCCTGTTTATATGGTTATTGGAGCAATTTACACATCAGTTGCGTGCGCGTTTTAGGAATAATGGAAAAGGAAATAGGAGTTCTATTTGGGGAGTAAACATAACAATAATCGGGTTATCAATCCACTCTGTTATGGATGGAGTCAGCTTAAGTATTGCAGCAGAAAAACAAACTGTTGGTATTGCACTTGCGGTTGGTGTACTCCTACATCGATTACCCGTAGCAACCGTGATAACTACTTCATTACGCCGAGATTACGGAATTGCAAAGACGATGTTATGGCTTACACCTTTAATTATTACACCGTTTATCGGAGCATTCGTAGGAGAACGTTTAATCCATAGTGTCTTTACGGACTTGGCAGATTATTTATTTGCTTTTGCTTTAGGTACTTTATTACACGTTGTTATGGATGGATTGAAGGGTGGCTGCGTCCCATCAGAAGAGAAGATGAGTAATACCACTAAGATTGCGTTTGTTACTGGAGTTATTATAACATTATGTGTAATGTACTTTATTCCTGAGTTAGGGCATGAGCATGCACACTGATATTTCATCAATACGACTTGGGACAAAAGTATGTCTTTTTCTACAGACGGTATTTTGTATATTAATATTAGGCACACAAGCGAATGCGGAAGAGATACCAATAGTTGTATCAGGTGAATCCAGAGCAACCTTACAGATCGGGGCAAACGCATCTGTCCAAGAAAAGTTTGCTGCATCCGAAATTCAAATCTTTATTGAGAAATTCACAGGTGTACAACTTGCACTTCACACCAACCAACAACCTACCACAACACAAACAGTTATTGTCTTAGGAACACTCAATTCAAACCCAACGATACGTTCCCTTCAAACAAAAGTAAAAATAGAATTACCAGAAGCGATTGGTGATGAAGGATATGAAATAAAGTCCGCTGACCTTGGCACCGAAATCGTCATAGTTATAGCAGCGCACACTCCGCGCGGTGTAATATATGGTGCTTACAGTTTTATAGAGACATGTATCACTGCATTGACGGGACTCAAACCTGTTCATCCAGAGATAGTCGTAAAGCCAACCCAAACACTGCGCGTGCCATTTATTGACGAAACATCCCTCCCTTTTTATCCAATACGAGCTGTGTTAGAAATAGATGACCCAGATTGGCTCGCAAGGCAAAGAGTCAATATGAGTGGTGGTGAAGGGGTTTGGACAGGAACTGGAATAGAAGATGGATTTGGCACTGCTTTTAAATATGTGGATACCCCTGCTTTTTCTGCACTTCAAGATGAGCCACGTGCACAAAGATTGCAACGGATAGAAACTCTTCAAAATCGTTTTACTGCGCTCAACAACCGTGGTATTGACGCATACCTTTTTATGTATCTCACCGGTGAACCGACAGAAGCATTGATTAAAGCACGTCCTGACCTATTGGGACCCGAGGTGCTATATGGGGCATCAAGGAACGAGGTTTCTTATCGACCATTTTGTTGGTCAAAACCTGAATTTCACACACTTGCAAGGCAATTGACACAGGAAATAGTTAAGACTTATCCTAATCTTGCCGGATTTCATCTGCGTTCTTGGGGACATGAAACTCGATCATGCAATTGCCCTGAATGTGGGGATAGGTCTCCCCAAGGACAAGAAAAACTCTGGCAGGTATATTACACAATTATCAAAGCGGCACAAGAGGTGCGTCCGGATTTCAAGTTCTACATTTCAGGTTACAATAGAAGTTGGTTACAAGACCCAGATGGAACCTATGCACGCCAGTTGCCAAAAGGCACTATTTTTTCACAAAAATGGGGTGCTGATGGAGAACCTGTAGTTGATCCAAATATCTCATTTGAACAGATAAACGCTCTCGGAGAGATGGGACACCGATTTATCATTCTCTCACATGACGTGGAAGAGGTGATGCCGTTCTGGATGCTTGAAAGTGATATGTTTGTACAAGGTGTCCGAAAACTTGCAAACTCACCTGAAGTGGTTGGATTGAGCGGGTTTACTGTACAGGGTGCAGTAGAGGGTTTGGGATATCTTGACAGACTTGTAAGTGCACGTATAAATTGGGATGTCCAAATTGACCATATTGAGTTGTTACGAAATGAATTATCAACTCGCTACGGCAATGATGAAGCAGCAGAATTAATTCTAAGTGCATTACGTGTCAATGGATGGACTTTGGCAAGCTATTTCTCTGATTATGCAAGTTCCATCTCCATTGGTGGCAGCTACGGCACAGGTTCTGCCGGTTTAGCTACACGGTTTTGGAATCTTATCGGTAGCAGAGCAGTTGAAAATACACTTGCCATTCCAGAATTGAAAATCGCACAGACTGCTGTTAGTCGGTTCACCGCACTTTTGTCACCTCAGCAACGTGCAGCGAATGAAATGTGGCAAGCACAGGAACTCGCTGAACCGGTTGACATTGAAGCATCACAGGATTTGAGCGATGCTGTACACCTGATGAATCTGTGGGTTTTACTTTTTCAGAGTCGTGAAAAACTGGTTGAAGCCATTACTCTTGGCTATGAAGTCGGTACCGGCAGTGCTATCAATGCTAAACTTGCGAGTGCAACGGAGTTCTCAAAAGCGATGCAACCTTTAATTAAGCAGTTTGAGGAATTTGGTCCGCTTTTCGGCTATTCACATCAGACGAATGAAGTGGAACTCACGAATACTTTAAAAGCAGAAGCAGCATGGTTATCCAGATACGACTATCGTTTACTGCAAAAACATGACGAAAGTTTTACACCCGATGAGAATGAATTCCGTATCAGAGAAGTGCATAATTATCCTAATCCATTGAAACGGAAAACGACTTTTACCTATCTATTGACACTTGATGCGGATGAGGTAAATATAACGATTTATACCTCCTCAGGACGGCGGATTCAAGCATTGAAAGGTATTTCAGCAAAAGAAGGATATAATGAGGTGTCGTGGAATGCACAAGATGCTGAAGGCATACCGCTTGCGAATGGAGTCTATTTTTACAGAATCCGTGCTATTCTGGGTGACAAAAAGATTGAAAGCATCCATCGTTTGGCTGTGATAAGGTAATACTTTACGCATTTTATAGCGGTTATTATACCATTTCTAAATGACAAGGATCATTATCTTGTAGGTCGGAGTGAGGGTGGCGACCTACGACATGGAGTCCTATGATGGTATATGTCGGAGGTCGCTTTGCTCGCTCCGACCTACGGTGAACTACTTGTTTTCAAGCCAATACCCGTAAGGATAGAAACAACCGCATCACCCTCATTGATTATTCCATCCTCTTTAAACTTCTCATATCCTTTGATAACGACAGCAGAAGTCGGTTCCACATAGATGCCGTTTTCGGCAAGTGTTTTCATACCTGCTTTGATATCAGTGTCATCAACAGTGGTAAAAGCACCGTTTGTGCAAAGAATAGCATCCATAATCTTATCAGTTCTGATGGGTAGTTCAGCAGTAATACCTTCAGCAAGCGTTTTTTCAGTTTGTGCCATTCTTGAGATCTTAGGTGATTTGTCACGGTAAGCATTGTATATCGGACAACAGGTATCGGGTTGTACACCTAATAAACGCGGTACACTATCAATCATACCTGCTCCGTGCAGTTCCCAGAACCCAATATACAATCCCAAATAAATACTTCCGAACCCAACAGGACAGATAATATGTGTAGGTACAATTCCATCAAACTGTTCAATGATTTCATAAGCGATTGTTTTTGTGCCTTCTAAGAAAAACGGATGCCAGTTGTGAGATGCATAGCAAGTATTTTCCGCAGCCAGTTTTACTGCTTCAGTTGTTGCCATACGATTTCCTGGTACCAGTTTTAATTCAGCACCGTAAGCAGCAATCTGTTTTAGTTTGCCTTTTGATGTGGATTCTGGACAGTAGATCGTGCATCGGATACCTGCCCTCGCGCTGTATGCAGCGATTGCCGCACCTGCATTGCCGGAGGAATCCTCAACGACTTCTGTAACACCAAGCGACTTGAGATGTGTTAGTAAAACGGATGCACCACGGTCTTTATACGAACCAGTTGGGCAAAGGTAATCCAGTTTTACATAATGTTCAGTCTTTTCTGTAGCGTCTAACGGAATGATAGGGGTCATCCCTTCACCGAGGGTAACAATCTCTGAATCTGCGGGAATTGGTAATGCCTCGACGTATCGCCAAAGGGAACGAGTAGAGAAATCCCATTCATAGCGACGCGAGGCATCATTTTCCAAAATTAGAGGAGAACCACAATCACATTTATAACGTAAGGGTTCCACTTTATAAGTAATATTACATTTATTACACAGATATTGCATGGTCAATCATTTTTCAGTTGTCCCCATGTTGTCGTCAACTTTGATTTAGGGTCAACAGAATATGGCATACCAAACAAACCTTCCGGATCAAAATTCTCTGGTGGTTCAATAGTACCGACCCAAACACGATTGATCCAAATGGGTCCTTTTCCGTTTGAGGAAAATCTAAAGTCTGAACCATTTGCTCGATTCTCAAAACGACCATCTTTGATTACCCATATATGGACGCGCCATTTATCTGTTCCTTCAGGTTTTAAAACTGGAAAAGCACCATCACCCGCTCCCCGAAACGCGCCGTCAACAGGTCCAGCACCATTGCTGTCGTATTGGCAATTAATCTGTTCTGCCTGTTGAGAGTCAAAATATTCCATGACAATCCATGCTTCATGGTTTCCACCGAATAGAAATGAATCGTCAATTTTAAAATACATGTGGTTGTGTCCAGGACCATTATAAGGCCAAGGATTTTCCAAACAGTCTACATTATCCTTCACGGCAGGTTCTGTGATTCCATCCCCTTGTTCACTTTGGGTTAGTAAAACACCTTCGCTTTCCTCACCGAGGTCTACCCAAATGAAGTTTTCGCCTTCAATAGGTTCTTCTGCAGCAAATATGCCAAATGAAATCAGAACCATTATTATTGTTATCCACAGAATATGATGTCTCATTTTTTCCTCCTAAAATCTAAGGGTTATTGTGAGTTTATAGTGAAATCCAAAAATATATGCACACTTTTGGTCTGTAGGACTTAAACC